>JAQXMV010000134.1 GCA_029013165.1 Oscillospiraceae bacterium
GACTATTCAGAAGAAGATTAACTCAAACAAAACATAATATCCACACATTCAACAAAACACAACCCTCCTTGTAAACAGGTATTACCACAGTAGGGTGCTTTTGTCTCTTGTCCGTTTTTACTGAACTTGTTCAGATCCGTCAATCTCTTTCACAGGGCAATTTCCCGTTTTCTCCGTTTTGAAAGTGCACGGCCTCCGTTCCGGCCTCCAGAGCCGTCTGATAATACCAGCATTTATAGTTGATGATATCCAGGGTTTTCTGCAGATCCGCCATTTGCTCTTCAACTATACGCTTGCGCTCTGCAAACATGTCGAACCGTTTTTGCAAAGAGGCGTCCCCCTCCGAGAGCCAGGCAGTAAACTGTTTGATTTCTTTAATGGGCATTCCCGTTTTTTTCAGACACTCAATCACACGCAAAAGAGAAAGATCATTTTCACTGAAAATCCGATAACCGGATTCCGAACGCTCCAGAAAAGGCAGAAGCCCCTCTTTGTCATAATAGCGAATGGTGCTCGCCGGAATACCCATCAGGTTTGTCACATCTTTTATATTGTAATTTTTCATAATTGACTCCTTTCTTCATAAAAAGTCGTCTTAGGTCTTGACTTTAAACTCAGCTTTAATGTTATACTATACCTGACAAAAAATCAAGACAAAACTCAGAAAGGAGTCTTTATTATGAGTTTCACTTGGAATATCCCCACAAAGGTCTTATTCGGAGCAGGAAAAATCAAAGACCTGGCCAAAGAAACCATGCCCGGTAAAAAAGCATTGCTCGTTATTTCCAACGGTCGGTCAACAAAAATCAACGGCAGCCTTGAAGCCGTACAGAGAGGTTTGACACAGGCCGGTGCCGAATATGTCATCTTTGACAAAATCCAGGCCAATCCCCTTGAACCGACCATTATGGAGGGTGTGGAGACAGCACGCCTGCATCATTGCGACTTCATTGTCGGTCTCGGCGGCGGTTCTGTGCTGGATTCTGCCACAGTCATTTCTGCCGTTGTTCCCCAAAAGCAAGGACGGGTGTGGGATTATATCCATGGCGGCACCGGTGGCGGACAGCCTCTGACAGAAGAACCTTTGCCCTATATTGCAATCACCACCAGCGCGGGAACCGGCAGTGAGGTGGATTGCTGGGGTGTTGTGACAAATCCCGACACACATGAAAAGATCGGCTTTCAGGGCGGTTATCCGACCTTAGCGATCGTTGACCCGGAGCTGATGCTGACCGTTCCGCCGGAATATACGGCTTATCAGGGCTTCGACGCGTTATTTCACAGCATAGAGGGCTATGTTTCAAAATGCTGCAATGAGATGGCGGAAATGGTGGAGCTGACGGCGATCCGGAATATTGCGGAAAACCTGCCGAAAGCGGTGAAAAACGGTTCGGATCTGGAGGCGAGAACCAAGGTTGCTTTTGCCAACACCTTAAGCGGCTATTCCATGGAGGTCAGTTCCTGCACCAGCGAACATTCCCTGGAACACGCCCTGTCGGGACATCATCAGGATTTGCCCCATGGCGCAGGACTGATTATGATTTCTCTGGCCTATTTCACAAAATGGATCGACAAGCATGTTTGTGACGAAAGGTTTGTGGAAATGGCAAAGGCTCTCGGCAAGACCGATGCCAAAGAACCCATGGATTTCATTACGGCTCTTCACGATCTGCAGGCTGCTTGCGGCGTTGATCAATTAAAAATGAGTGATTACGGCATTACACCCGATGAATTTGATCGGATTGCCAGGGACGCCAAAAGCACCATGGGCGGTCTGTTTTTGTGCGACCGCTTTGACATGAGCCACGCCGACATCGTTTCCATTTATGAGCAATCTTATCGCTGATTATCTCGCCGTCAAAAAATCATAAAAGTGCAAAGGACCGGATCATTTTCATTCTCCGGTCCTTTTGTTTTCAGCTCATTTCTGTTCTCCGCTTTTCACCGTAACCATTTCACACGGCGTATAAAAAGTGCGGTTGATATCAAGAAAGATATCCAGCACCGTTCCGTCAGTTATGGGTGTAGAATATCGCGTATTGCCATAGGTAAAACGGTATTCCTCTGTGTCCGTCAAGTCACAGCCGTAAAACACATTCAGATT
>JAQXMV010000135.1 GCA_029013165.1 Oscillospiraceae bacterium
GGCTCCGCCGGCGCGGACCCTCAACCTACCTTCGACCTCCCGTTCCCCGTCATTTTTACCCGTTCTCCTCATAATATAATACTGAGGTGATCAAAATGAACTGCTGTATAACCGACCTGAGAAACAAAGAGGTCATCTGCGCGAAAAACGGCGCGCGTCTGGGCTGTGTCAGCGATGTGGAAATCGACACCTGCACCGGCTGTCTGGTGGCCATCGTGATCTGGGGCAAGGGCAAATGCTTCGGCCTTTTCGGCAGAGAGGACGATATCCGTATATGCTGGAAAGATATCGAGGTTATCGGAGAAGACACCATCATTGTCTGCGGAGATTTTGCCTGCCGCAAGGACTGTCCGCCACGAAACCGGCGAAATTTTTTTGAGGGTTTATTCAAATTTTAGACAACTATTCATGAAAATGGACTTGACCTGAAAAAAAGATAATTATATAATATGTATTAAACAAAATCTGCGGAGGAATATAAATGAAGAACAAGGAAATATTGGAAAAGCTCACCCTTGAAGAAAAAGTCGGTCTTTGTTCCGGCAAGGATTTCTGGCACATGAAGGGTGTAGAAAGACTCGGCATACCGGAGATCATGCTCACCGACGGCCCTCACGGCCTGAGAAAGAAAAACCCCGAGGGCAAAAACGGCGGTCTCAGCGACAGCGTACCCTCCACCTGCTTCCCCACAGCAGCCACCACGGCCTGCTCATGGGATCCCGATCTGCTTGAGGAGATGGGAGAGGCCCTCGGCGAAGAGTGTCTGCAGGAAAAGGTCAGCGTCATTCTCGGCCCCGGCGTGAATATGAAGCGTTCTCCCCTTTGCGGCAGAAACTTTGAATACTTCTCCGAGGATCCCCTGCTGGCCGGTGAAATGGCCGCAGGACTGATCAAAGGCGTCCAGTCAAAAAATGTGGGCACATCGGTCAAGCATTTCGCCGTCAACAGCCAGGAAGCCAAGCGTATGACCATCGACTCTGTGGTGGACGAAAGAACCCTCAGAGAAATTTATCTCACCGCTTTTGAAATTGCCGTCAAGAAGGGTCAGCCCTGGACTGTCATGAACGCCTATAACAAAGTCAACGGTACCTATTGCTCCGAAAACGCCCATTTGCAGAAAGAGATTCTCCGCGACGAGTGGGGCTTCAAGGGCATTGTCGTCACCGACTGGGGCGCAGCCAACGACAGAGTTCTGGGTCTGAAAAACGGCAATGAACTGGAAATGCCCTGTTCCGGCGGCTACAATGACGAAAAGCTCTGCAAGGCCGTCCGCGACGGTTCTCTTGACGAGAGCGTCCTGGACGAAAGTGTGGATTCCCTGCTTTCTCTGATCAAAAAATCAGAAGACGCCCTGACAGAAAACTACCAATATGACATCGAGGCACACAATGCACTGGCGGCAAAAATCTGCGCACAGAGCGTTGTCCTGCTGAAAAATGAGGATCAGATTCTCCCCATTGACACGACGAAAAAGATCGCCGTCATCGGTGAAATGGCCCGGGCTCCGCGTTATCAGGGAGCCGGAAGCTCCATCATCAATCCTCACAAGCTCACCGACGCTTTTGAGGGTCTGGCCGCCTGCGGCGTAAAGGCCTCCTTTGCTCCCGGATACGACAAGAAAAAAGATGTGGTTTCCGAGGTCATGATCGCCGACGCCTGCACCGTGGCCAAGCAGGCCGACATCGCTTTGGTCTTCATCGGCCTGACGGAAGAGTATGAATCCGAGGGCTACGACAGAAGCCATCTCAATCTGCCGGTCTCTCACAATAAACTGGTAGAAGAAATCGCTAAGGTCAATCCCAACACCGTGGTCGTTCTTTCCGGCGGCTCACCGGTGGTCATGCCCTGGCTCGGTAGTGTAAAAGCCGTCCTCAACGGCTATCTCGGCGGTCAGGCCGGCGGCACGGCTCTGGCTCAGATCATCTGCGGACAAGTCAATCCCTGCGGAAAGTTAGCGGAAACCTATCCTCTTTCTCTCAGCGATGTACCCTGCAGTGACATTTATCCCGGCAGAGGTCTGACGGCAGAACACAGAGAGGGACTTTACATAGGCTACCGTTATTATGATAGTGCCAAAAAAGAGGTTCTCTTCCCCTTTGGCTATGGCCTGTCCTATACCGAATTTGAATACTCCGACATCAAGCTCAGCTCCGACAGTATCCTCGACAGCGACACCCTTGTTCTTTCCTATAAGATCAAAAACATCGGCAGCACCGACGGCGCCGAAATCTCTCAGGTCTATGTCAGCGACCGCCAGAGCACCGTCTACCGTCCCGCCAAGGAGCTTCGCGCCTTTAAGAAAGTATTCCTCAAGGCCGGCGAAGAAAAGACCGTGGAAATTGAACTGAGCAAGAGAGCTTTCGCCTATTACAATGTCAACATCAATGACTGGCATGTGGAAAGCGGTGAATTTGATATTCTCGTGGGCGCTTCCAGCCGCGATATCCGCCTGAGCGCCACGGTAACGGTGGAATCCACAGCCAAGGACGCCGTCGTTCCCGATTACAGGCAGAGCGCACCCTGCTATTACACCGCAGAGGTAAAAGCCGTTCCCGACAGCGCCTTTGAAGCAGTTCTCGGTCACGCCATTCCCGACAGTGAACTTGACCCCTCTCAGAAGCTGACCATCGCCAACAGTCTCGGCGACGCCAAGCACACCAAATGGGGCGGCAGAATCAACGGTCTCATTGACAAGATCATGAACATGGCCTTCAAGCCCGACGATCCCAACGGCGGCATGATGAAAGCCATGGCTCTGGAAATCCCCATCCGGAATTTCATCACCATGAGCTCCGGCGTTTTCTCGGAAAAAATGGCCAACGGCCTGCTGATGATCCTCAATGGCGATCATCCCGGCAAGGGTCTGGGCAAGATCCTCGGCGGCATCGGCGGCGCCCTGAAGAAGCTGCCGGCACTGCTGAAGTCCATATAACACACAGACTTATCTTTTGTGCTTCGTCTTTTCGGCGAAGCACAATTTTTATGGATTCTATCAAGCAAAAAATCACCGGAAGTTATCAGCTCGATTTCTCTTTGCATCACTCTCCTACATCAGTGTTGCAGAAGCTTTTATAAAATTTAACAAAGGGAGAAAACTGTTCATAGAATTCATTCAATATATCGAAATTAGCAACTATCGCCTGACAGTTTATGTTATACTGTGAGAAAATCAACAAAGTAAAGGAAAGCGTCTGAGAAATCCAAGGACGCTTTCCTTTACTGGCGGCCAAAAAAACGAGAAAACAAAAAAAGAGGCGAAAACTATGAAAAAGATCAAAAACATCCTTTTCTCCAAACCCTTTTGTATCATCATGCTCATCTGTGCCTTTATCTATGGACTGATCCTGCCCTTTTGCTGGGGAAACGACCCCACCACGGAGACAGGCACTCTCTCCCTGCTGTGCGGAACCCACAAGCCCTACTTCTGGCTCTGGGTCATTTTCACCGGCGGCGGACTGATCTGCAATACCCAGTATATGTATAATAAATTTGCCTACAAGAGCAAACTGCTCGACACCCTCTGCGTCCTGTCCGCCGTCAGCATCATCTGCATTGCCCTGACCCTCGGCCACAGCGCCGACAGCTGGGAACCGAAACGAATCGTACACTGGATCGCCACCGGACTTTTCATCGTCTTCATCGTTGCCGCCATTGCCCTGTTCTTCATCCTGGAGAGAAAGAATCATAAGTCTTTCAAATGGCTGACGGTATGCACCTTTTTGATTCTCTCCACTTTCCTTGTCATGTTCGCCGCCATGGGCAAAAGTGCTCTGATGGAAATGGTTCCTCTGGCGCTGATTGAGATTTTCCTCTTTGTGATCAACTTCACACCCCTGATCAAGGACTGACAGACGTCAAAGATTGCCGGATCCGTTCGCAAGATTTTCCTGCGCCAATAGGAATCGGTTCTTTCCGGCAGATATTTTCTCAGAAATAAAACTTTGAAAATTTCCGCCAAAACCCTTGACAAAGGCCACTGAAAGTGATAAACTATTGAAAAATTAAATAGGAAAAAGGCAATGACGAAGAGCGTCTGAGCCAAACCATCACAGAGAGCCGATGTTTGCTGAAAATCGGTATGGAATGACTTGAGACTACTCCCTTCCGAGCCGGAGACCTGAAGACCGAGAGGTTGCGTAGGGAATCCCGTGTAG
>JAQXMV010000136.1 GCA_029013165.1 Oscillospiraceae bacterium
GTTTTCCAGCGCATAGGTTCTTTCACGGCCGAGAAGCTGAATGATCATGGAATAAAGATACTCGGCGCCGGAGCCGATGATCACCTGCTGAGGCGCCACGGTTATGCCGCAGCTTCGGGCAAGATAGGCGCACAGGGCAAGTCTCAGTTCGGGACAGCCGTGATTCGGCGACTTGACCAGCAGCTTATCTTCATAATTGAGAATCACCTTTCTCATGGCTTTGGCCAGCACACTGTAAGGAAACAGGGTGTTTGCGCTGTGCGTATGGATTTTCGGCGCAGCCGGACTGAAGCCTGCCTCACTGAAAACCTGAAAGTCGCTTTCTTTATAGATAACGAAATATCCGCTTCTTTCCCGGGACTCGATATAGCCCTCATCACAGAGCATTGCATAGGCGTGCTCCACGGGAACAACGCTGACGCCGGTTTCCGCCGCCAGCAGCCGTTTAGAGGGAAGCTTACTGCCATAAGAATAAGCGCCGCTGACAATATCCGACTTCAACTGATCGTATATCTGAGAATATGCCGTTTCCGCTTGACTTTTATCGACACTGTATTTCATCTGGTTATATACAATACTCCTGTTTTGATTATTCCATTATTATCAGGGACATTATACAATGTTTTCACGCACTTGTAAAGTGGCAAAATCAATAACTTTTGAAAGGTTTGGTGTTATTTTTCACCGAAAAAAGGTGTCCATCATGAAAAAAATTCAAAAGATCGCTTTAACCGGTCTCTTTGCCGCCATGATAACCGTAATGACCGCCTATATTTGTCACATTCCCGTCGGCACCAACGGCGGATATGTCCATTTCGGCGACGCACTGATCTATCTGGCAGCCGGTCTCCTACCCATGCCTTATGCCATTGCCGCTGCGGCCATCGGCGGCGGCCTTGCGGACCTGCTCACAGCTCCGGTCTGGGCCATTTCCACCATCATCATCAAGTCGGCCATCTGCCTGCCCTTCACCGCGAAAAAAGAAAAGATCATTTGTCCGCGCAATGTGATCGCACTGGTCATCAGTGGGGCGATCACCATTCTCGGCTACGCCGTGGCGGAAGGCATTATGTTCGGCAACTGGGCCGCGGCTTTCGCCGGCGCCACAGGCAGTCTCGTTCAGGCCGGCGGCAGTGCGGTAATCTTCCTCGTGCTGGGCTTTGCCCTTGACAAGGCCAACATCAGAAAATTCATGAAAAATTGAGGTGTATCCCATGGAAAACATTGTCTATTCCTTTGAAAACTCCGTCTATCTGAACCTGACGAATAAGTGCTGCTGCGCCTGCACATTCTGCATTCGCAACCAGATGGACGGCCTCGGCTCTGCCGATTCTCTCTGGCTGAAAAAGGAGCCCACCCAGCAGGAAATCAACGAAGCCATTGACAACTTTGATTGGCAGGGTCAGAAAGAGGTGGTCTTCTGCGGCTACGGCGAACCCACCTGCGCTCTTGACAAACTGCTGGAAACAGCGAAATATATCCGCAGCAAAATGGATGTCAAGTTGCGTCTGAACACCAACGGTCTGAGCGACCTGATCAACAAAAAGGAGACGGCAAAGCTCCTGAGCGAAGCCGTGGATGAAATATCCATCAGCCTCAATGCCCCTGATGAGGAGGCTTACCTTGCCGTCACCAGACCCGTTTTCGGAAAAGGCGCCTTTGAGGCCATGCTGAAATTCGCCTCTGAGTGTAAAGAATATGCCAAATCGGTCAAGCTGACGGTGGTCGATACCATTCCCGAAGAGCAGATCGAAGCCTCCAAAGCATTGGCCGATTCTCTCGGTATTCCGCTGAGAGTCCGTGAGTTTTCCGACTGAGTTTTCCTTTTTATATTATTATATGCACCCGTTCACATCCGTGAAGCGGGTGCATTTTTTCAGGAGTATAGGGCAGCGATCTCCTCGGCGCGGCTTTTGATTTTTTTGCGCAGACTTTGCGGCTCGATCACCTCGATCTTGTCTCCGAACTGCATGACCCAGGAAACCAAGCCCTCGCTGACAACGCATTTTGTAATCAGCATAAAGCGGTTTTCACTGCCGCCGACCCGGATGGTGGCGTCAGTACCGAAACGATCGAGTATTTCCTCAAGGATACTGCTGTCGCAGGAGATCTCCAGCGTCTGGGTATCGCCGCTGAACATATTGAAAATCTTGCCGGAATAATCTGCCGAGTCAAAATAACTGCGGTAGGGCGAAACCTCGGAAAAGCTGCGGGCTCTCTCCTCGAGAATTTCCACCTTTTTCATGCGGTCTATCCTCGTGTGCATCAGGTTGTCATATTTCTGATTGTTACCGATGAGATAATAATGATCGCCGTTCCAGATCATGGCATAGGGGCTGACGGTGAATTCCTTTTCATCGGTGATGACCTTGCTTTCCTCCATGTCCAGCCGGCGCTTGATATAGGTGAAAGAGATGCGTTTGCCGGACTGAATGGCGCGGTTGATGATGTCAATATTATAGTATATCTCCTCGTTGGTGCACTTGTGCCGTTTCTCGATGTAGACCTGGCGCTCCAACATTTTCGCCTGAGAGCCGCTGCAAAGAGTGCTGATTTTGGAAATCAGCTCCTTGGTTTTTTTCGGCGTGATAAAATTAGCCGCCTGAACGGCATCAATGAGCAGTCGCAGTTCCGGCAGTTCAAAGTCACGGCTGCAAATACAGTAGCCGGTTTTAGGCTGCCTGACGGAAATGATATCCATGCCGTATTCCTTGAGGGTTTTCACATCGCTGTAGATGGATTTCCTTTCACAGGAGATACCCTTATCCTCCAGCATATCGGCAATGTCGTCCACGCTCACCGGATTATCCTCGTCGCTTGCCTTTTCGAGATATTCCTTGATATAGAGCAGTTTCATTTTGGTGTATCCTCTGTCTGCCACGGTGTCATCTCCTTTTCATTTTAAATTTTAAAGAAAACACAGAGACAGTCCCTGTGTTTTCTTTTCTTTGTTTTAATATGTAAGCTTAGAATTGATCTCTCGGATCATGTTCTCATCGAGCTTGACGATTTCGCGGTCATAAGAAAGGATACCGTTGACCTCGAACTCCACATCGGAGACCTGGGTGTAAACCGTCGCGCAAAGACCTTTTTTGATCTGCGGAATGACCTGCTTTTCGTGGAGCTTTCGGTAAGCCTCGGAGAGACTTTCCTTGCTGGAATACATCTGATAGCCGAAGCTCTTTTCCCAGTTCCAGACATGATTCCTGAGCTTTTGGCTGTATCCGCCGTATTCGCTCAACACAATGGGTCTGCCGTCATATTTCGGCAGCACCACCGGCAGAATATATTTATGCATACTCTTGAAGTCACAGCCCTTCTGATCATACCAACCGCTGGCGTGGTCGACGAACCGGGAGGGATCATAGGCTTTGATGGCATCACCGATGCGCTTGGCGTCAAACTGACCCCAGGCCTCATTAAAGGGCACCCAACAGCAGATCGCCGTACTGTTATAAAGGCAGTCGATCATTTCAAAGAGTTCATCCTCAAACTGGATTCTCCACTCGATTTTTTCACGCTTGAAGAGCTTATAGCAGTTATCCTTTTTGGTGATATTCACCACAGGGCTCAAAACTGTATAAAGATTCGGAAGAGCGCCGGCGTAAAAATTGTCCAAAGGCTGTCCGCCGCTGACCATGTCCTGCCAGACCAACATACCGAGTCTGTCGCAGTGATAGTACCAGCGGTCACTCTCGATTTTAATGTGCTTGCGCAGCATATTATAGCCCAGCTCTTTCATCTTGGCAATGTCATAGATCATCGCCTCATCGGTGGGCGGCGTCATACCGCCGTCGCTCCAGTAACCCTGATCCAGCAGACCTTTCTGGAAATAGGGTTCATTATTGAGGAAAAGTCTGTTATATCCCTCATATTCGCCGATACTGAACTTCCTCATGCCGAAATAGCCTTTGACGCTATCTGTGACCTTGTCATCTTTTTTCAGCTCGAGGATAAAATCATAGAGGAAGGGAGACTCCGGTGACCAGAGTTTGGCGTCGGTGATCTCCACGGTGTCATCGGCGGAAATCGCCTTTTCAGCCACGACATTTTCGCCGTCATAGACCCTGATGGTCAGCTCTCCCGCACCGGCAATGTCCGTTTTGATCGCCAGCAGACTGCGGTCGATATCCGGCGTCAGTTTATAGCCTTTGATATAATTTTCGTCAACGGCCTCCATCCATACGGTTTTCCAGATACCCGAGGTGGAAGTGTACCAGAAACCGTGGGACTTGCTCGCCTGCTTACCCCGGTTCTGCCAGCCCTCATCGGTGGGGTCATAGGCACGAACCACCAGCTCATTTTCGCCCGAAATCAGCCACCGGGTAATATCCAGCGTAAAGGGGCAGTAACCGCCGAGGTGGGAACCTGCCTTTTCTCCGTTGATATAGACGCTGCAATCCCAGTCAACGGCTCCGAAATGAAGCAGAACTCTCTTGCCGGCAAAGGACTGAGGCAAGGTGAATTTTTTCCGGTACCAGAGAGCCTCTTCGGCGCTGACTCTGCGGCAAACGCCTGACAGGCAGCTTTCCACGGCAAAAGGCACTCTGATTTTCGTGGTATATTCCTCGCACCATTCGTCAGCATCAGCCGTCACGGCAAAATCATACATGCCGTTGAGGCAGAGCCAGTTGTCTCTGACCATCTGCGGACGGGGATATTCAGCTAAGGGTAGGTCGCACATAGCTTCCTGTGCCCAGCGGGTTGTCAATGTCATCATAGTGTATTTTCTCCTTTTATGCTGTTATTTCAAATAAGCCGTTGATACCCAGCCCATATATCCGTAGGTAGGATCAATGATATATACCCAGCCGCTGACGCCGTTCTTGTAACCGACGACCTTCACGGGATAGTCAATGGGGATCAGTCCGACCTTGCCGTAGCTGGTGGAGGGACCCTTTCTGACATTCAGTCCGTTTGTGGTGTACATGGTTTTCGGTGAAGAATACTTGACATCGGGAGCGACAGTGCCGCTGGCCTGTGTGGTGGCCTGGGTCTGAGGTCTGCTCTCAGCGAGAAGGCCTGCGCTGACCCAACCGTATACGCCGTAGCGGTTACTCCTGACATAACAGAAACCGTTTTCCTTGGCCAGCACCTTCACATCAGCACCCTTTGAAAGAGAAACCACTCGCTCATAGCTTTTGGCAGGACCGCTACGCATATTGGTTCCCTCGGCGGTCACATAGGCCGTGTAGCTCTTGGAAAGGTAAGCGGCCGGCTTCTTGACAGCAACATTGTTGATACCGTAGGGATCTGTCGTGGTGGTCGGTTTCGTTGTAGTCGGTTTGGTTGTGGTCGGCTTTGTCGTAGTCGGCCTCGTTGTGGTCGGTTTTGTCGTAGTTGGTTTTGTCGTTGTCGGTTTGGTGGTTGTCACCGGCTTTGTGGTGGTCGGGTTGGTGGTTACAGCTTTGGTGGTCGTTGTGTTCTTTGTCGCACTCTCAGAGGTTGTGACCACAGCCGGAATGTCGGCCGTTGTGCTTTCTGCTGCCTTGTCGGTTGTTGCGTCAGTAGTTTCTGCTTCTGTGGTTTCTTCCGTTGTAGCTTCTGTCGTGGCTTCCGTGGTGGCCTCGGTGGTGTTTTCCGTGGTGAAAGGATCCGTGGTCGCTTCGGTCTGCTCATCGGTGGTGGAAGAATTCACACCGGGCAAAGTCACCGTCGGCTTATTCTCGGAAAAATACTTCACGGCAAAGGCCGCAACACCGGCGATCAGTATGATCGCGACGGCAGCACCGAGAATCGACTCGATTCTCATGCCTTTTTTCTTCGGAGGATTGCTTTCGTCGGAAACAACCGGTATCGCATCCGCTTCGGCCTCAGCCGGGGCTTCATCGGCAGCTCTTTCGGCTTCGGGAGCCGTCTTGTCCTCTATTTCTCCCAGTTCCTCCAGCTCATACATATTGGTGATTTTCTTATATTTTGCACCGTCTTCGCGCTTCGGTTTTTTGTTTTTCTTTTTCTTGTTTTTCTTCTCCTTGGCCGAAAGGATCAGGCTGTCGCTTTTATCCTCCTCGGCCGTAACGGTCTTAGGCTCGCTACGGTGCTCAGCGAGATATTCCTCATGCTCTCCGTAAACCACATTGGCGGTGGGGACTCGGATTTCCAGCGGAGCCTGCTCGTCGGAAACGGCGTTATCCTCTGCCTCCGGCAAAGCATCTGACGAAATCGTATCCGAGCTTTCCGTTGCCGGCTCCTCATCGGGAATCGGGCTGAGAATGTCTTCATTGTCTGCCTGTACCGGTATGGGTTCTTCGACAGCAGGCGCAATCACCGGCTCTTCAGCGCGGTTCTGCGCAAGGGCCTCTGCTCTCTCCTGCTCGGAGGTTTTGATCGGCTCCGGTATTTTGAGGTCAAATTCAGGCAGACTGACAACGAACTCAACCTTTTCCTCTGTGGGATCCGCCTGAAGCTCCCTCGCCGTTTCTTCCGCCGGTTCCGAATCCGGCCGTGTGTTATTGCTCTTGAAAACATTATATACCGATTCGATCACACGATCGGTTTGGGCGTCGTTTTTTTGCTCTTCACTTTCCAGATTGATGATCATACCGCACTGTGGGCAAACCGCAGTGCCTTTCTCCAGTTCACAGCCGCAAATCTGACACTTCATAATATCCTATCACTCCCGTTTTGTTAGACTTCTTTATGTTTTTTGCAGTGTGATTTTTTCCTAAAAAGGGGCGAAAAACCACTTCACTGTATACAGATATATGATAACATACACCGCATTTGATTGCAAGGGAAAAATGATGAAAAGAGCAATGGAAACCTTACTTTTTTGTCGCAATTTTATAAGGAATTTCATAAAATTCCGCGACTTCTTACCGTGAATATTTACCATAAATGCAATAGCGGCGCCGAACACGCGGCACCGCTGAGACTGTCGATAATACTTTTTCTGACAAGCTAACGGCGCCGAACGCCCCGCACCTCCAAAACGATTCTGTATTTTCATGGCTGTGGTCATCGTCTGCGCCGTCCGGTTATCGGAATTCAGTGTCCGATGATTCCGTAGCTTTCCAGCTTCCCGATGAATTCCTCCACATCGGCTCTGATCGTAGCTTCCTCGGCGTCATATTCCTCCAAGAGCGCAGTGACGATTTCCTCTTTTTCCTGCCCTTTTTCGATCATTTTCCAGATGTCCTCGCCGATTCCGCCCAGGGTAAATATTCCGTTATATTCCCCTGTGGTGCCGCCCACCGGTATGAGCATACTCTCACCGGCTACACATCTGAAAATCACCTGTTTTTGAATCTTCATTTCTCCCACCGCCGAACGGATCGGCACTGTCCTTTCCATCATGATTGTTCTATACGGAGTTCCTCGGCCCGTTCCCGGACGAAAGTCGCTGTGTTTTCTGACAGCTCACAGATATAGGCCGGTGCCTCATCGAACCCTCCGGTCTCGCAATAGCAAACCGCGGCGCATACATTGCAGAAATGTCGGTATTGACACATGGAACATTTCAGCGGCAGGCGTATTGCTTCCGCTTCACGGTACACTTGCTCCCACGCCTTGGAAAAGCCTTTTTCAGGGACGCTGATCTGCTCCCGGCACATCACGCCACAGGCACTCATTTCACCGCGCCAGTTGATCCAGAAACTGCTTTTGCCGGCGCGGCAGCGCATCGGCTCACGGTCAAAGCGCTGTCCTGCCATGGCTTCGTTATTCAATTCGATCCCTTTCAGCAGGCCGTCGCATCGTTTCAGAAATTCCTCCCGGCTGTAATGCAGTTCACTGCGCTTGACGCGATAATAGGCCGCCTGCCCGGCATTCAGACGGCAGGCATTTTCGCCGAAGACACCCTTTTCCGTGCGCATGGGCGGATACATATAGGTCGTCGCTTTTGCGTGGAGATCCAGCGAGGAAATCAATGTCTGTATTTTTTCAAGCTCCCGGCAGTTATCGGGCGTAATACTGCAATTCAGACGAACCGAAATACCAAGTTCTTTCATTTTTCTGATGTTTTCCTCCACTCGTGTGAAAACTGGCACACCACATACCCTTTCATAGGTTTCGTTGTCGGCTCCATAAAGAGAAATATTCAGCCGCGAGGGTGGATTTCTTCTGAAAAGCTCAGCGATTTCACCGTCAAGAAAATAGCCGTTAGTATTAACGGAGATGACAAGACCGAGGGATTTCAGTCCCTCATATATTTCGGCAAAATCTTTTCTTAAAAGCGGTTCTCCGCCTGTGAGCAAAAGAAAAACCATACCGGCGGCTCTTGCCTGTCTGCCGATTTCCAGCCACTGCTTCACCGTCAGCTCACCGCTGCCGCCGACTCTGTCCCCGTCCGTATGGATATAACACATCCGACAGTGAAAATTACAGCCCGCAGTCAGTTCAAAGGTACCTGACACCGGCAGTTTCATGCGGCCTCCCTTTTCGTGAAGGAGCCATGAGATATCCGGTTCAGAGGTAACACAGTCTCTTTTCTTTGTCTCATTCAGTTCCTGCATAATTCTTTCTCCAGTGTTCTGACGGCACTTTCATCGGGCCGGCATGAATAGTGATAAACCCTGCCGTCTGCGATGAGAGCCGCCATATCCGCCGCATTCTCAGCGGATCGTAAATCCCATTGATTATAGGTCATTTTCCCGATGATGCTCCGAAAAGCCTTGCCGGGATACAATGGGCTGAGTGTATTTTTCGTGCCCTGTGAGAGCAGGATCACCGCTTTCACCGGTGCGCTTTCGTTTTCGCTGATACCGCTGGTACCGCAGAACGGCGATCCCCAAGCTGTCAGCTGTCCGTCCCGGAGTCCTAGAACGGCTCGGTCACCGTTGATGATTTTCGCGCCGGCAAACTGTTGCCATAAGGCGGCCTGAGTGGATTTCCCCACCTGTTTATCCGCCGCGAAGATCACCCCTTCGCCATTGACGGTGATGAAAGAGCTGTGAAGCATCACCTCTTTGCCTCTGAGAAGCAACTCCGGCAAATCGAGCGCTTCAAATATCATTCTGTCCCACAGTGCATCAGGATAATCAATGATCAGTTCCTCTTTGCCGCCGCCTGTCATGCGGCAGGCAAATTCCCGGTATTCGCCCCGGGCACTGTCAAAATAGCTGCGGTAAGTGTATTGCCGGCCACCGTCGACATATACCTTTCGCACAGCGTCGCGGAACAAAAGCTCGCCGCTGACCGGCGGCAGAGCACAGCGCCATACCCTGACGGTGATATCCTCTCTCCGGTCAGAGAGAAATTTCATAAAGGGACAGCTGTCTTCTATGGGCTCCTCACTGACAAGCGTAAAAACACAGCTTCCTATTTGATAGGTTTTATTCGGCATAGGTCACAAAAACCACCTTACTGCTTTCGGTACGGAAATGCGACGCAGGAAGCTGGCGCAGTTCACCGTTCCTGAGTCCCCTGTCAGCACGGGTTCGATAGGTGATGCCGCCGTACCAATCGCCGTTCTCATCTATAGTCTTATAATAAATAAAAATATCTTCGTGAATATCGGCACCGGAAATGTTTCTCACATTCAGAACAGAGTCATGAACGCTGATCTCAAAGATATCTGGATAAACCGTCGGCGGCTGTGAAAAGGCGATACTGCGCGTGACTGTCACGGATTTGATTTTCATGTCACTGCTAAATACTGCCGCGTTTTTTTCCAAGACCGTTATCTTGCTGCCCGTAAACAATGTCGTCAGATCAAACGCCAGCGTTCCTCTGTCTGTCTCAACGGTAATATTCATGAGCTGAAAACTATCTTCCGTGGAGTTTTCTACCACCAAAGCGGCAATGTTTTCCTTTTCGGCATCAGCACCGTCCTCAGGATAGACTCCCGTGACGCCTTTGAACGCGACAATATCACAGCCGTTTTCCAGGCGGTAGGGAAGCTGACAGCCCTTGTCGGCGCTGTTCTCACCGCCCTGTCCCGAGCACGAAACAAAGGCGAAGCAGAGCAGAACAGCCGCTGCACAAAGAATGAACAGATGTTTTTTTCGCATAAGAATCTCCGAAAAAAGGTTCGCCGGCGAGAACCCTTTCACACCAACGCTAATTTCAAGCTGAAGAACGGATCATGCACCGCATCTCTCCACTGAGATTAGTTCAGCTGCTGCGTATTCCGGCGGCGAACCTCACTTTAAATTGTTATCGTGCCTGACTGGAAACTGCCCTTATGATTCAAAGACATTATTATCTGCCACCGGCACATGATAGCAGATGTAGTCGGTTCCTCCGGGAGGATATGCGTCACAGGTCAGCGTTTCCGTCAGGAGCGTCATGCCCCACTGGGGATAATAAATCACACATTGGTTAGGGGCACTCTGTGAAAGCATAGCACATCCGGATGATACACCTGTTGAAAGCGCAAGGCTTTCAAAGTTGATCACTGGTTTCTGATATGTTTTTTTCAAAATAAACCCCTCCAAAATTCAATGAACTTCCTGATCAGATTGAGAATTCTCTGCCACAGGGATAGCTTTTCTTCTTCCTGCTTGTCGGGATCAGTGCCCGGTTCCGTCTCAGGCTCACCGGCAGGCAACTTTTCAACGGTGAGAGCATCGGCAAGAATCGGCTCGCCGGCCTTTCCGCTGCTGTCATAAACGATGACCTCGGGACTGTAGCTGCCGCTTTCTGCGGCCGTGAAACGGTAGATCCAGATCTTCTGACCGTCATCACCGATGGAACAATCCGAGACGCTGACACCGTCGACTGTCACGGCAGTGATCGACAGATCCGTGTGAATTTCCAGCACTGCCGTTTCTTTTTCTTTCACGGTCTCATTCTGCCATCCAAGGGTAACGCCGGAAATATCAACCCTATCCTGATCTTCTCCTTCGGAGAGGACAAAGCTCCTCATAGCCATCATGGCCGCTTTCGGTGTTGACGAGGTGACGGCAAGCTCCAGAGCACTCTGGGCAGCCGTCTCCGGCTCGGAATAGGTCCACTTGAAATTGGTCAGAGACACGATACAGTCAGAGTTGTTAATAATGATAATCGGATATTTCGTCTTGTAAATGCCCTGGCTGAGCAGCTCCTGATCCCAGACGATATAAGTGGTCAGTCGCCGGTACATCTCATGTCCGCCTTTGACATTGACAATGGTCGGTGCACTGTCATTGGAATTCATACACAGCAGTGTGGCGACGCCGCCGTCAGTTCCTGCCACGACTTTCATGCCCAGCTGGAGACTTTCAGGCTCGATGGCTCTTTCGGACTGAATGTGGAAAGCGATAGCCTGTCCCTTATTGAGATAGAGCTCGTTATTCGGTCCGCTTTCAAGGAATTTATCACTGACACCGGAGCTGTCCAGAGAAGCAAAACCGTCGATGAATACGGCGCCCTTGGTGAACTGACTTTCATCCAGCTCATAGGTGCTGTCATAGAACTGCTTCGCCATCAGAACATTGTCACGGATCTCCATATACTGCGGGATGTATTCCTTATCATTGATATAGGCTTCACCGACAACGGAATCCGGGTCAGGCTGTGTGCCGGCAGGATCATAGATTCTGACAGAGTCGACATATATCTTATAAGCGTTATAGCTGGCACCGGTCTTATCATAGTTCATGTCAAAGGCCCAGCCGTATTTCGGTGTGATGACAACGCGGTAAGTGCCATAAGCAAGATCTCTCGAGCGAATGATGGGCACCTGATAAAGACCGTCGGTAGAAGTGGGATTCGGAACAAATTTACCCTCTTCATTATCATAGCTGTAACCGTAATAGGTCTGAACCACATAGTTCTTGACCCGCTTGCCGGTATCGGTGTCATAGACAGCCACCAAGACCGCACCGGTATCTGCATGGGTAACGCTGAAAAGATCAAAGCCTGTTCCGCAGAAAGTGAACTCCGCAGTCGGCTCCTTGCCCAGACTGCCCTCGTCCACCACGACGCTTCTGGCACTGCCGAGGCTATAGGTGGAAACACTGTCGTCATAGGCCTGATCGCGGCCGTAAACATTATTGGCGTCATACTGGCTCAGGCTGAAAGTACCGGGTCTGTCCTCACTCTGGAACTTATCGGTATAGGTACTGCCCTCCGTCTGCCACTGATAGCTGCCGCTGTCCGTGAAGGTGATGAAGGAATCCTCATAATAGATGTTTGTGGCCGGAATGACCGTGACAGTGGTGTAATAATACATACCGTCGCCTGTCTTGAACTCATAGTAGAACACTTCCTCATCACTCATGGTCATGTTCGTCGGCTCATAGACAATTTTGTCTCCGGAAATATAAGCTCTTCCGTTTTCAAGGTTGACAGACGAAGCGGAAGCGTCGAACCTTGAGGCGGCATAAGACTGATTGTGGAGGACCGTGCCCTCGGCCACCGAAGCGGAAATGCCGTTGAGCGTTCCGTTGGTACCTTTAATCAGGTCATTGGCCAGAACACTGATCTTGACCGGCAGGCCGTAGTCAATGACGACGGCATCCGGAACAATGCCGGTCTTCAGCAGAACCGCAAAGGCGACATTGGTGTTTGTGTATTCCTTGACATCGGGCACGATTCCGTCGGCGTTATAAGTATATGCGCCGTCATAATAATAGGTCGTGACCACATCTTTGCCTTCGTCAATGATCTCGATCTGACTGCGGTTATCACCGCTGGAAACGCTCAGATTAAACTGGGCGTTTTCATTATAGAGGGTGTAGCCGTCGGCAAGAACCTGAGAAGCGATGAGCTGAAAAGCATCAATTTCGCCGCTGCTGTTGAGGAGGATCTCCTGAGTCTGCCGGTTGCCGATGAGCACTCTCTCTGAGAACGGGACAACAACACCGTCACGGTTGACAGGCTGACCCAGCTCATTGACCAGATAAAACTCATAGTTGACAGCCGCCTCTTTCCAGCCGAGGGACGGTATCGGGAAATCCTGACGGCAGACATTGCCGAGATAGTTGTTATAGTCAAGGTAAGCATATTCGTTGGTATCATATACGCCCGCTTCTCTCTCGCCCTCTGCGGAGCCTTCAAGATAGGCGTAATATTTCAGCGTAACCTCATCTCTGTCGATGTCACCGATCGTCCAGGTGAAAGTTTCCGTGAGCAGGTTGTAGCTGACATTTTTACCGTTGATCGTATTGCTCGCCGCGTCATAAATATTGGTGGCACCCGCACCAACCTGATCGGAATAGGCCTCTGTCAGGTTGCCGCTGCTGTTGGTCACGAAAGTGATCTTCTCATTGACCGTGTATTCATTGCGTGTACCGTCACTATTGAGCGTCCATGTGCCGATCTCAATATAGGGAGCCGGATCCAGGGTAATGGTTTCCATATTATTGCCGAGCTTATAGCTCTGTGCAAACTGCAGATCGTAGTCGTCACCCATTTTATCCGTCACAACGGCATTGTTGGCGGCGTAAAGGATCGTGTCGAGGATACGGTCATAAGCCTCCTGAAGATTTGACTCAGCGTAGTAGAATTTATCTTCACTGGATGCCATTCTCTTCAGAATTGCTGTTGTTCTGGCACCGGCGGCATCCGAAGAATAACCGATGGAGAATATCGTAGCACCGAGACCTGTCATGTAGGGCTCATAGTAGCCGCCGTCAAGATTGGCAGGAAGATCGACAGCAGAACCATCGGGAGCCTTAATGGCATTGGCGAACCAGTTTTCGCCCTTGGGATTGAAATAAGCGGCGACAGGATAAGTAGCGGGATCCGCCAGATAAGGAGCAAGGGCGCTGTCCTCGGCATTACCGTCGAGCCATGCCAGATGAGCCGCATTAGCATAATCAATGATCAGTCGGTTATAAGCATAAGGCTCACCGTCTGACATGAAGATGACATACTGATTCTTATTGGCCTTGGGATCGTTCTTAGCCGCCTTGAGAATATTATAGCACTTCATCAGACCATCATCGTAGTTGGTACCGGGTGTGTCGTTATACTGTAGGGAGTCGATCTGACTGACCAGTGTCTCGGCATCGTCCAGGCCCACAAAAGCACCCTCAGGGGTACCGTCACCGGTGATGATTCGGTTTTCATTGCTGGAAGTGTCGCTGTTATAATTGGGAGAAGTACTGTCCAGTGAACCGTAGTCATTGATATATTTATCAAAGGTGACGATGGCCACACGGTTTTTCTCATTATGATGAACTAACTGAAGCGCAAAATCTCTCGTATCAGCGATCGCGTTCTCCAATCGATTGGAAGAATTCATGGAAGAAGAATGGTCGAAAACGATGACAACATCAACAGGCTGCTTCATCGGTACGCCGGTGACAGCCAGCTCGACCTCCGCCACACCGGTGGTCTGGAAGTTACTGCCTCCGGCAATGCTGGAAGCACTTTTGTCGATTCTGACAGAACCCTCTGCCGGATACTCCGGATAATCCTCTGTGGGAGAGGTATAGGGCAGCGGTGAAGCATGAAGCGTTGTCCTTGCGGTGACCGTCTTTTGCACGCCGTTAGCGTCCGTGCCGGTGACGGTCATATTGATGGAGGCAAAGCCCTCCAGTCCCGTATAGGTCACAAGGCCCTGATCGTCGATCGAAGCCACATTCTCGTTGTCACTGCTCCAGGTCACCGTTACATTTTCAAGACCAAGAGAATAACTGAGCAGTCTTTCGGTCATACCGCTGTAAACATCGTAGCGATTCTGCAGCACATTGGTGATGTCCTTATTGCCGCCGAAAGCGTCAACTCTGATCTGCGCAACAGGATCAATGGCCAGTTCAGATCCAGTCGCAGCCGCATAAATATATATTGACTCCGGTGCGCTGGAAAGACGGTACTCATGAGAGGAATTATAGGACAGGTAGTTGCCGTCGGCTCTAGTGTCTACGGAATAAACTCTTTTATTGGTGCTGTCATAGGAAATCAGGTCGGCACCGGTAGAGTAAGATGACAAATCGCTTGAGGTCGTTACAAATCTCGGGCTTCCGGTTGCAAAGTCAAGAATCAGATAACCTTTGTATTCGTTATAGAACTTAAATACGCCGTCGGTATCCGTCGCGATACATTCCCATTTGATCGAGTTGTCGTCACAGTCAAAATAAACCGTATCTCCGTTTTCCTCAATTGTAATACCCGGGTTGGAGTAAAGACGCTTTTCACCGCTTGACGAAGAGGTGTAGGTATAGCAGTTCATCGGATAAGCCGTTGTGCCGACATCGGCAGAAACGGCAAACGCATAGTAC
>JAQXMV010000137.1 GCA_029013165.1 Oscillospiraceae bacterium
GTTGATAGGTTGCAAGTGTAAGCGCGGTGACGCGTGCAGCTAGGCAATACTAATAGGTCGAGGGCTTGACCATAAAGACTTGGTTAGACTACAGGATTTTCTGCTGTTGCTTTTCCCTTTGTTCAGTTTTGAGGGTGCATATCAGATCCACTCATGCGAGTGGATTTTTTATTTTATATTTATTTTTTATAATTATGATGATATATTAAATTAAATACTGATAAAAAAGAGGAATGATTATGAAAAAAATATCGGCACATATTGTCTCTTTACTTCTGGCGGTTGTTTTGATTGTGACGGCTGCCTTCAGTGCTCCCGTTTCACTTTTCGTCGGCAATATCAAAGCAGTTGCCGCCACTTCTACGCAGGTTAGTGCTTGCTCCGGGCTGAAAGTAAGTCTCAGACCAACACTTACATAACCCTGATTTGGAATAAGGCGAACGGCGCCACGGGATATATCGTATATCGTTATAATCCGACTCAAAAATCATATACTGCTTTGAAAAATACCAACGCGAACAGTTTCACTGTCAATAACCTTACAGCCGGCGCAACCTATTATTTTAAGGTGAAGCCTTATGCAAAATCGGACAACGGTAAAACGATCTGGGGCACTGCCTCTTCAATGCTGAAAACAGCAACGAAGCCCGCAACGCCGAATTTGAAAGTGACTTCTCCGTCCAAAGGCAAAATTACTGTGAGTTGGAACAATGTTGCCGGTGAAAGCGGCTATCAGGTATATTGCAGCACAAGCAAAAACGGATCTTATAAAAAGCTCAAAAGCCTTTCTGCCAACACGACTTCATGCTCATCCACCGGATTTACCGCCGGCAAGACCTATTTTTTCAAGGTCAGAGCCTATAAAACCGTTGACGATACTGTCATTTATGGCAGCTTCAGTGCTGTGAAAGCCGTCACTGTCAAGGGTTCCTCCTCATCTTCCGGTAATACCTCTACGACCAAGGCGACGAATAACACCACTTATTACATCACGGAGACAGGTGAAAAATATCATGTGAGCTCCTGCAGAACTCTGAACAAGTCAAAGATTCCCATTAGCTATAAGGACGCCGTGGCGAGAGGTTATGGCCCGTGCGGTATCTGCATCAAATAGAAGAAAATCCGGGCTTGCTGCAAGCCCGGATTAATTCTTTTCCCCGCTGGGATAGGGTTCTTTCATTGTGGTCCTGTCCAGAAGATAATCTGTGCTCACACCGTAAAAATCCGCGAGCTTGATGATCACCTGATCAATCAGTGCGATCACGCCGGTTTCGTACTGAGAGTAGGTATTCTGTGATACGCCCAGATATTCAGCAATTTGGCGTTGCTTCAGATCCTTGTCCTCACGCAAGGCACGGATATTCTTGAAAATCATATAAATTACCAAAAATATTATAGAATATCTCGATTACAGATATTGACTTTTATCTTTAATACAGATATAATTCAATTGTACCATTATTTTAATGATTTATTCTCTTTATGGTTTCTGCTCACTTCTCACCTTCAATATATGGCAAAAAGCGGTGCTTTGCGTCGCCCAGACTGTCGATAAATGCGCCCGAGCGCATAGAAATACAAATCAGAAAAATCCGATCTTAAATCAGAGACTACTTTGATTATTGTTTCAGCTCCACGGTATCGAACCATGGAGCTGAAAGTTTCTATGCTTGCCGTTTTTTCTCGCTTGGAGTACCTATGTACGCCTGTCGCTCGAAGAAAACAGCATCGGCCATCATTTCTCGGCAGTCTTCGGCTTGTTTTTGGCGGCATATGTATCGTAATGCTTAACACTGTTAAATATTTACACTCTATTCATTGATTTTCCATAAAAGTTTCAACATTTTCAGCGTAAAAATTGTTACAATACAACTAAATTATTGCGCAATAGCGGAATATGAAGAAACGAGATCAAGGAGAGATCAATCATGTTACCTGCACCGGAAAACACAAACTGCTATGAGTATCTGAGAAAATGCACGGAGATATACCAGGATGTCTATATGATGCAGCACTTCGGCGTGAAGTATATGCGTTCAGAGGTTTTCAGAGACATCGAGGCCATGGCCGCTTATTTTCAGAAAGGTCTGGGACTGAAAAAAGGTGACGTTTACACAGTCTTTATGCCTACGACTGTTCAGAGCATCATCGCTTTTTATGCCCTGAACAAAATCGGCGTTATCGCCAACTTTATCCACCCGCTGATGGCTACGGATTTTCTCAAGGAACAGATTGAAAATGTCCGATCGAAGGGCGTGATGGTTCTCGATCTGCTGGCCAAGGATCACATCGCAACGATCAATAACAGCGGACTGCCCTGCCTGGTCTGCTGCAGCTCGGATTATTCCGAGGGCATTAAGGGTGCAGGCTGCAAGGTCGGCGAAAAGCTCATCAAGGGGATTTTCCCCAAATATAACCGCGCAACCTATTATAAAGACGCCATCCAAATGTATCACGGTGCTCAGGCGCAGGTCAATAACGCCGACGATATCTGCGTCTATCTCAATGGCGGCGGAACCACCGGAAAAAGTAAGACCATCAAGCTGACCAACAGAGCCATCAATGAGCTGACATGGCGCGTTTCGGATATTGACAAGATCAACGATCCGGGCAATGAGTGCGAGGTCATCGTGCTGCCCATGTTCCATTGCTTCGGTCTTTGCCTCGGCGTACATATGGCCATGTGCAACAGCGCCAGAATTATCCCCATGATGCAGTTTGACGCGAAAATCTTCACCAAGCTGATGCGGCAGAATAATGTGGTCGGCTTCGGCGGCATTCCTCTGATGTTCCAGAAGCTGATGAAAGATAAGCATTTTGACGGTCCCCACCTGAAAAATGTCCGGCTCATGTTCTGCGGCGGCGACGATATCTCCGAGAGCTTTATTGATGAATACAACTCTTATTTTGAAAAATGGGGTGCTACGGGCCGCCTGCGTCAGGGCTATGGCCTGACAGAGATCGGCTCGGTCTGCTGCACGAATTCCAATGAAAATTACCGCCGCGGCTCCATAGGAAAAGCCATCAGAGGCGTCAAGGTTGAAATATGGGACGATGACCATAATCGTCTGCCCAATGGTGAGATCGGTGAGATTGCCGTTTCCGGCCCGACGATCATGCAGGGATATTATATGCCGGGTGAGGCCGAGGATTACGGCCTTTATACCGATGAAAACGGTGAAAAATGGGTGCTTTCCGGCGACCTCGGCTATCAGGACGATGACGGCTATTTCTACTTCTCGGGCAGAAAGAAGAGACTGATCATCATTTCCGGCTACAATGTCTATCCCACGGATATCGAGA
>JAQXMV010000138.1 GCA_029013165.1 Oscillospiraceae bacterium
GGGGGGGGGGCCCCCCGCGGGCCCGTGCTGTTGCGGGGGGGGTTGGGGGGGGGGGCCCGCGCGCGCCAACGCGGCCCCGGCACTGAGCCTTTGGCTCAGTGACCGGGAAGCGCCCTGTAGGCGCTTCCCGGCTGCGGCGCACAACCTGCGCCGCCCGGGGCCGCCCCTCCCGTCAGGCACCCATTTTCCCTCATCAGCACAAACCTCTCCGCCACGAAGTTTCCGCCGGCTTACATGGTGAACCCGAATGTATAAAACAAACTCTTCGCCGCAAAAGCCGTCACCTACGCTTCTGCTTTATCCCTCAAAAAAGAAAAACAGCAAAAAACTTGACAAAACACCGTGCTTTCATATATAATGGATCTCTGCAGGCTGTAGCTTGCTTATAGTTGTCAAAAGCGCCGGACAATTTGCTTTACTTCTTACTACTCCTTGCAATATGTCCCGTTTTATAGAAAATAATAAAGGAGGTAAACTGTAATGAAAAGAACTTATCAGCCTAAGAAGCGCCACAGAAAGATGGAACACGGCTTCCGCAAGAGAATGTCCACAGCAAACGGTCGCAAGGTTCTTGCCCGCAGACGCGCAAAGGGCAGAAAGCAACTCACCTATTGATCGGTGAAAAACAAAAACAGGTCATTGTGAACCGGGCAATAGCTTTGCTCGGCATCAGCTGACCGAAAATGCTCAAGGGTCAGGATTTGATTTTTTTGCAGAAGTATATATCTTTAAAAGAGAACAAGGACTTCCAGCGGGCCTATTACCGCGGAAAATCCTGTGCAAAACCTGCACTGGTTGTTTACTGCGTAAAAAACCGTGCGGGAGTCTGCCGCGTGGGAATCACCACGGGTAAAAAAATCGGTAATGCCGTTGAGCGCAATCGCTCCCGTAGGATTATTAGAGCTGCCTTTCAGTCCATAATAAAGGATAATCAGCTTCGCACAAACTGCGATCTGGTCTTCGTGGCAAGGGGAAAAACCAAGTACCTGAAAAGCCACCAGGTCGCCCAGGCAATGCTGGAGGGTCTGAAAGAGGTTGGTGCTATCAGATCATGAAAAAACTGCTTCTCGTTCTGATCGGTTTTTACCGCAGACACATCTCACCTCACCTCCCGCCGATGTGCAAATACTATCCCACCTGTTCCTCCTATGCAATGGAAGCAATCGAAACCCACGGCGCTTTCAAGGGCTCTGTGCTGGCCTTGCTTCGCATACTCCGATGCAATCCGCTTTTTCCCGGTGGCTACGATCCCGTGCCGCCAAAAAAAGAAAAAGGATGCAGCCATTGCTCCCATGAGGAAAAGAATAAAGGCAACCTTTAATACAAGCGGAATAATTTTACGGAGGAACATTGATGAACAAGTTACTTGAATACCTGTATGTCCCCTTCGGTTTTCTGTTCAGAATTCTTTTTGACTTCGTGGGAAATTACGGACTTGCTCTTGTAATTTTCACCCTGTTTTTCAGGCTCATTCTGCTGCCCTCCTCCATTAAGCAGCAGAAAAGCTCGGCCAAGACCGTTCGTATGCAGCCAAGGCTCAAGCGAATCAGAGAAAAATATCAGGACTATGCGCCTGCAGAGAGAAACCAGAAAATCCAGATGGAAACCAACGAGCTGTATCAGCGTGAGGGCTATTCGGCGATGACCGGCGGCTGTGCTCCGCTGCTTTTTCAGCTCCCGATTCTCTGGGGTCTTTACGGCATCATCCGTATGCCGCTGACTCACATTCTCAATATCTCCAAGGACGCAGTCACCATTCTTACCGACGCTGTGAAGGCTCTCCCGGAATTTGCCGAGGCTTCACAGAGATCCCTGATGTATCTGGAATCGGCAGTCATCAGCAATATTGACCGGATTCTTGAGGTCAACCCGGATCTGACCAATACACTGGCTGACGCTGTGGCTAAAATCCAGGCCTTTGATTTCACCCTGTTCGGTATCAACCTCGGTTCGATTCCCGATGCCGGCGTTTTCAAGGCATGGGGAACTTCCGGCACAGACGCTAAGATTCTGCTCATCATCCCCATTCTTTCGGGTCTGACTTCTCTGATGACCAGTGTTCTGACACAGGTCAGACAGAAAAAGGCCAACCCCAACATGGAAAACCAGCAGATGATGGGCTGCATGATGCTGTCAATGCCTCTGATGTCCCTGTGGTTTACTTTCCAGGTTCCTGCCGGTATGGGTATGTACTGGATCCTCTCCAATGTTTTGGCTTTCTTCCAGACTTTGATTGTCGGCCACTTCTATGCTCCGAGAAAGACCATTGCCAAGCTCATGGTCGAGGAGACGATCGAACGCCGTTCATACGAAAAGACCAAACATATCGGCGCTGACAGCGCCCTTGACGGAGCAAACTAATCAAAAAGAAACACAGTTCACGGAAACCGCGAATATCTATTTAATTTAACGGTGGTGAAAAACGAAAATGATACATGAAGCTATCGGTACGGGCGCAACGATTGAGGAAGCGCTGGAAAACGCAAAAAAGGAGCTGAACGCTCCTGCTTCCGCCGATGTTCGCTCGGAAATCATAGCCATGCCGACAAAGAAAATCTTAGGTTTGTTCGGCGGTTCTCCTGCCAAGGCAAAGGCCTGGTATGAGACACCCGACGCACCGAAGAAAGCACCGGAGGCCCCCAAGGCTCCCGCGCAGAAGCAAAAGCCGGCAGAAAAAGCACAAAAGAAAGAAGCACCCAAGGCTGAGAAGCCTAAGGCAAAAGCAAAGGAAACGGCCGAACCGGTTAAGTCGGAAGCCGCTGAGCCGGCGAAAGCGGCTCAGGAAAAGACTCCCGTTGACATTTCAACCAGCGAGTCCCTGACCAGTGCAGTGAACTATCTCAAGGCTGTCGTCAAGGGTATGGGCGTCAAAGAGGTCGAGGTCGAGGCTTTCCGCACAGAAGAGAACGAGATCATTCTCGAGCTTGACTGCGGCGAGGAATACGGCATTGTGATCGGCAGACGCGGCGATACTCTTGATTCCATTCAGTACCTGACCAGACTTGTGGCCAACAAGAAGAAGCAGGAAAATGAATACATGAGAATCTCCATCAATGTGGGCAACTACAGAGAGAAGAGAAAAACCACGCTGAGAGATCTGGCCAAGAAAAATGCCGAGAAGGTTCTGAAATACGGACGCAATGTCACTTTTGAGCCCATGAATCCTTATGAGCGCCGCATTATTCATACGGCGGTTCAGGAGATCGAGGGTGTTGTATCCTATTCTGTCGGAGCCGACGCAAGCAGAAGGGTTGTTATTTCTCTTGCTGAGGGCGTGAAGCCTACGCATCCCTCAAGAGGCTATAATAACCGCGGCAGAGGCGGCTATAATAACCGCGGCGGCAGATCGAGAAATAGTGGCCGTAATGCATCAAGCACTGTGACGGCACCCACGAGAGAGCCGAGAACAGATGCTGCAGCCGAGAAAGTTTCCCTTTACGGCAAAATCAATTAAATGAAAAAGCGTGTTCTTCAAAAAAAGAGGAACACGCTCTTTTTGTAGCAAAAATCAAGTAAAGTTTCGGTCAAGCCTTTTCAAAGGCTTGTGCGAAACTTTTGTTATGGCTATCCTTTAATTTCCGGAGCGGATCACCTCATTTAACTGTTTCGGATTTCTTGTCGTGATATTATCAGGCAAAAAGCCGAGAATTTTTTTCATCTCCCTTTTTCTGTTCACGGTCCAGACCGACACCAGAAGCCCCTTTTCATGAAAGACTTCGCACAACTCGGCAGAAGCCTGGTTTTTATTCAGATTAATGCCGATGGCGCCGCTATCCTGAACCTTTTTGGCAAGGGATTCAAGATATGTAATATTATGTTTGTGTTTGGCGTCCACATTGACATTGAGATAATAGGGGATACCGAGGTCGGCTTTCCGGACGCTTTCCAGAAAGTCCTCATTGACGCCGGTGAAAAAGATCCGATCCAATATTCCGTACTTCTGTGCGATCGCTTTGATTTCATCAAGCGCCGCACAGTTTTTTAAATCCACATTCACTTTCAGATCTTCGTATTCGCTGACCTTTCGGAAGGCCTCGTCAAGCATGACTTCTCCGCCGACAGGAGCATCGTGAGATAAAACCGCCCTTTTGTTTTCATCAAAGTTCAGATCAAATTCCACAATCTGCGCACCGTTTTCAGCCCCTGCTTCTATGGCGGCAAGGGTATTCTCCTGCGTATCCATACAGCCCGTGTGAGCCGTAACGGTGAACGCAGACGGCAAGTCGGACAATCGCTTTTGAAGTTCCTGATCAGACAGATTGTTGTGTCGGAATATAAACAACAGAATCACGGCAAGAATCAGTGCCGCTGTCAAAACCGTGCAACAAATGATTTTACCCTTTGACATGGTAACGCCCCCTCTTTTTTTTGCGGAATAAATGATCCCATCAAAACGGCAGAATGCACCCGTTTATTTGACGGAAGATACGATAATTATAAAGCTGATGGACATTTTTATATAGATAAGAGACCATGTTTTAACAGAAAGTTCAGATTTATCTGATATAATAAGGAAAAAACTTGATGAATGTGTTGCCGCAAAAGAGAATCGAAACGGACAGCACAGCATCAGGTAACGGGCTTATTCTTATCCTGCACTCTTTCGTTTACGGAGGTGAGTATCAACACAGAAGCCGGGATAAAGCCGGATAAGTTCACGAGGAAAGGGAGCATGGCTCCCATCGGAGAGAAAGAAGAAAAACTGATAAAAGGAGAAAAATATATGTCAGAAAATGGAATCAAACTAAATGCGGAGAATAAAAAGCACTTGAAAATGTCAGAGTTTATTGCCTATCTGGTTGCGGTATTCTTCTACACCAACATGACCGGCATGATCGCCGCATACCGGAATGCCTATCTGGTTGATGTGCTGAAAATCACGGACACCCAGGCGTCGCTGTTCAATGTCCTGATCAGCGTCATTCCCTTTGTACTTAATTTCTTTATTGCCATGTATATTGACGGCCGATCCGTCGGAAAAAACGGAAAGTTCCGGCCTCTTGTTTTGCTTGCCGCCATTCCCACCGGTATTCTGCTGGTACTCAGCTTCTGGACGCCGAAAGCCCTGTCAGGCACACTTCTGATGATTTATCTGGTGACCATTGCCATAGGCTGGGCCATCGCAACCAACTTCGGCAATCAGATCAACAGTATGGCGGCTGTTTTAACACCGAATCTCAAGGAGAGAGATACGGTTATGTCTTTCCGTGGAATTGTGTCTGCCGTCGGCAACTCGGCTCCCCTTGTCATTGTTCTTGTCATTGCCATTTTCGTTGACGACGCCAGCACCCAATATATTATCAGTGCGGCTCTTTGCGGTGTCGTCGGCATCTTAACGATGCTGATCGGCATGAAAATGACGAGAGAGCGTATTACCTATGACAACGAAAAGAAGAATCCTCTCAAAGGCTTTGCCGATGTTGTAAAGAACAAATACGCCTGGGCGATCATTGTTTCGGAGTTCCTGAAGAGCTTCCGGAATATCTCGACCTTTATGGGTGTATTTCTGGCCGCGGCCCTTCTCGGCAGCTCGAGCAAATTCCTGCTTTTCGGTCTGCCCACGGGTATCGGCACCGCAGTCGGCATGCTTGTGATTAACTTCCTGCTGAAAAAATTCAATTCCAAAGTGCTGTATATTGCCAGCGGCATTTACTCCGTCCTGATCAATACGGCAGCGTTTGCCGTCGGCTATACCTATTTTAAGAGTCCGAGCCCTGTTCTTCAGATATTGTTTGTTGTCTTCTTGTTCCTGATCGGACTGCAGTTTGGCGCGTCCAATCTTCTTCCCACCATGTTCCAGGCCGATGTCCTTGAGGACATTGAGCTGAAAACAGGCAAGCGTCTCGACGCCTCCCTGCCGTTCATCATCGGTATCGGCACCATGATTTCCGGTACCATCGCAAACGGTCTGGCGCCCAGAATCCTCTACGGCAGCAATTCCATCTGCGGTTATATTCAGGGTCTGGCAGACGGAACGGGACAGAGCCTGAAAACCAAGATATGGATGCTCTTCTTCTACACGATCTTCCACGGTCTGATGATGTTCCTTGCCGGCGTTCCTTTCTTCTTCTATAAGCTGACCGGCAAAACCAAAGACGAGATCCACGAAAAAGTACTGGCACAAAGAGCTGCTCTGGAAAGCAAAGAAGCATAAGAACGGTATTATCCGATACTATCGGATGAACCTTTCAAAGATTAATAAAGAAATAGCGGATCGGCACAATGTCCTATTGTGCCGATCTGTTTGTTTTCAGACCTCCACCGCCCCAACAGAAACGGGGGCTTTCACTTTCCCAATTCCACTCACTTACAAATAATAGCAACCACGAACCCAACTAACCGGATATCTTCCCTCTGTACCTAACAAGAACCGCCAACAGGACGAGGGGGGCCACCGCTTCGCACCCCTCGTCTTGTTGGCGATGTTTTGAAAGTTGTGCGAGGTTAAATATCCGACTATTCGGGTGTGTTGGTAGTTGATGTTTTTTGTGGTGATAGTGTTTGGGTTCGTTGCGGACACGGCAAGCCGTGTCCCTACCGGGGTGCAAATAATCGTTTAATGGTAGGTTGTTTTTTTATACTATATGTTATACTATTCTTCCACGCTGTACCGCTCGAGCCGCGGGGGCTATTACTTTGTCTTGCGCGACAAAGTAATCAAAGCGCGCTCTTCTGCCTGTCAATCGCTCCGGGGTATTTTCGCCGAGTGCAGTCGGTGGAATGTTTTTTGTTGTTTCCATTTGGGCTCATTGTGCTAATTGTTGCACAACCTTTCATCGGCGAAAATACAGTCGCTCTGTCAGATTCACCGACAGTCGGGTGTTTTATGTGGTCTCCTTTTTGGCACCTTTTCTTTTCGATGACGAGGGGGCCCACCGCTTCGCACCCCTCGTCTTGTTGGCGCTTTTTGGGAGGTGTGCGAGGTTAGATATTCGCTTTATTGGGTTTGTTGTTGTTTATAATATATGTTATAC
>JAQXMV010000139.1 GCA_029013165.1 Oscillospiraceae bacterium
ATGTGTCACCCTAACGCCTGTCGCTCGAAGAAAACGGCATCGGCCATCATTTCTCGGCGGCATCAGTTTGTCGAAAAAAATTTTCGACAAACTGATGCCGCCTAAGTGCTTGACTTAGGCGGCAATTATTTTTAGAGTATAATACAGATCAGTCCGCTGCAGCCCTCGTTGATCACCCTCTCGAGAGTCTCCTGCAGCTTCATTCTTGCCTCAACGGGCATTTTATAGAGCTTATTGTGCAGGCCCTCATTGACCAGACTGTCAAGGGTTTTGCCGAAGATATTTGACTGCCAGATTTTCGACGGATCCTCTTCAAATTCTTTCAGCAGATACATAATCAGCTCTTCCGACTGACTTTCCGTGCCCACGATGGGCGCCACCTCGGTATTGATATTCGCCCGGAGCATGTGTATCGACGGCGCCGAGGCCTTGAGCCTTACGCCATAGCGTCCGCCCTGCTTCATGATCTCCGGCTCATTGAGCTGAAGCTCCTCCATGGTGGGCATCACGATGCCGTAGCCCGTTGCCTCCACCTCGTCGAGGGCCACACGGAAGCGCTCGAAATCCTTTTTCTCCTTTGCCAGTGACACCAGCTGATCCATCAGTTCCTGATCATTGCCGATATGAAGCCCCGTCTGCTCCGAAAGCACCTGATAGAAAATACCGGGTTTTAAGGTGAGTTTGATTTTGACGGAACCGCTGGAAAGATCTGCATCGTCAATTTTACATGATTCAATGTTTTCTTGGGAAGCTATTACTGACAGAAATGTGTTGGCGTCTTTGACCTTTTTCAGGTCCGCTGCTGCTGAAGCCACAGCAGAATAGATGGATTTTCTCAGAGGATGATCCCGTTTGAGTTTGGATATCCAGTGAGGAAAATCAAGGCTGAGCTCTTTGATGGGAAATTCATAGAGCAGTCCCGTCAGAATCTCCCGGATCTCTTCTTCACTCATTTCCAGACAGTTGACCGGTATTACCGATACCTTGTATTTTTCCGAAAGCTCCTTGGCGAGCTCCCGGCAGGCCTTGCTGTCGGGGTGCTTGCTGTTGAGAAGCACGACAAAGGGCTTTTCGATCTGCTGCAGCTCGGTGATGACTCTTGCCTCGGCCTCCAGATAATCCTCCCGGGCGATATCGCTGATACTGCCGTCGGTGGTCACCACCAGTCCGATAGTCGAATGTTCATTGATCACCTTTTTCGTGCCGATTTCCGCGGCCATATTAAAGGGAACTTCCTTGTCAAACCACGGGGTCTTTACCATTCGTGCCTTGTCATTTTCGATATAGCCGAGTGAGCCGGGCACGATGTATCCGACGCAGTCAATCATCCTCACGCGGAAACGAACCGCACCATCCATGGTCAGCTCAACAGCGTCCTCCGGAATAAATTTCGGCTCCGTGGTCATGATCGTCCTTCCGGAAGATGACTGGGGTAACTCATCCTTTGCTCTTTGCTTTTTGCTCTCATCGCTGATGTTCGGCAGAACCAGTATATCCATAAACCGCTTGATAAAGGTAGATTTTCCTGTTCTCACCGGTCCGACAACACCGATATAGATTTCTCCGCCGGTTCTCGCACCGATGGAATGATAAATATTTGAGTTAGTCATGTCATCCGTCCTCTTTTCTTAAGATACTACACTCCATCTCTATGCCGAAAAGGGCGGTGATATTCATGGCTCAGTCAAGGAAAAGAAAAAACCTTTCATCAAAAGCAAAAAACTCTGCTTTGACAATGCGGTGGCAAAAAGAAAAATCCCTTTGCCAAAAGCAAAGGGATCAAACAATTTTCTTTTACAATTCAAAAACTTAGCCCATCATGAATTTTTTGGCCAGAATCACGCAAATCACAGCCATGAAGATGCAAAGACCAACCATCAGTGAGTTCAGGATAGAAGTTGCCTTCTCTTCATAACCGTTCTTCTTGGCATTCTTATACCAAATCCACGGAATAAACTGAAGAATGAAAGTGGCGGCAAAGAGGGCTGCAAAGAACTTGGCTGCCTTGGAGCAAACGCTCTTGTCTTTTTTGCCGGCGGGAGCTACAGGAGCAGCGGCGACAGGAGCAGGTGCTGTGCCTGTCTGCTGAACATAAGCCTGCTGTGCATAAACGGGAACCTGCTGTGCATAAACAGGAGCCTGCTGCGCATAGATGGGCTGTGTTTCAACAACAGGAGCATCGGCAGGAGCTGATGCAGGGATAACGGGAACCTCAACGGGCTTAGCCTGTGAGAATACCTCCTCAGCGTCGTTGCTCTCTTCTTTGGCTACCTTGTTGCCGCAGATGAAGCAAAACTCTGAGTTATCCTCAATTGTGTTGCCACAAAACTTACAAACCATGATAAAATTCCTCCTTTATTTTATAGGTAGATTATATCATTATTAATTTTCACTTGCAAGAGGAAAAGCAAATAAATCCAATAATATTTTAGTAAAACTGCATTTTTTTGCAGAAATGTGTTGCCAAACTACATGATGAAAGCGTGATTAAGAAAATATGAGGGCCATACTGAATGTCATTCTGCCGCTGGTGACCGGCGCCGTCAATGCCCTTTTCGGCGCCGGCGGCGGTATTGTTGCCGTTCCGGCACTGAAAAGGCGCGGCCTGAGCCAAAAGCAGGCTCAGGCAAGCGCCCTTGCCGTCATGCTGCCGGTGAGCATTGTCAGCGCTATAGTATATTATATGCGCGGAAATTACGATATTACCGAAGCGATCCGATTTATCCCCTTCGGTGTCATCGGCTGTCTGATCGGCAACCGGCTGATGAAAAAGGTTTCAAACCGACTGCTGAGAATCATATTTGCCCTTTTTATGATCTACAGCGGAATCCGCATGATATTGAGGTAAGGTATGAATATTTCGGTCATCATTTCATCATTGCTTTCCGGTCTGCTGGGATCCATGGGCCTTGGCGGCGGCACGGTACTGATCATCTATCTGGTGAATTTTCTCGGAACGGAACAGCTCAGGGCCCAGGGCATCAACCTGATTATGTTCATTCCCTGCGCACTGATCAGTGTGATCAATTACTGCAGGTCGGGTCTGATCAAGCTGCGTCCCCTGACGGGCTTTATCCTGCTGAGTCTCGCAGGCGCCGTCGCCGGTTACGCCATCGTCAAGCAGATACCCTCGGCACTTTTGGGCAAGCTATTCGGCGGCTTGTTGGTGATTTTCGGCTTGAGAGAGCTTTTCAGCAAGAGTGAGAAAAAAACAGACGGCAAAATATCTTGATCTTTTTATATAAGCATCAACTTTTTGTGATGCTTATTATATACATAATAAGGAAACATGAAGAGATGAAATGAAAACTAACCCTGCCATTTTTCATGAATATCCGGGCAAATCAAGGAGGCATAACCGATTATGAAAAGAATCGCCGCATGTTATATCCGGGTTTCCACAGAGGAGCAGATCGAATACTCACCCCAAAGTCAACTGAAAGAAATCCGCAAATATGCTAAAGAACACGATTATTATATACCTGACGAATATGTCTTTGCCGATGAGGGAATCAGCGGCAGGAGCACAGCCAAGCGTCCGGCCTTCAACCGCATGATCGCGGCGGCAAAAAGAAAGCCGAAACCCTTTGAAGCGGTTTTACTGTGGAAATTCAGCCGCTTCGCCAGAAACAGAACCGACGCCATCGTCTATAAAAATCTTCTGCGCAATCAGTGCGGCATTGATGTCATTTCGATTTCGGAAAGTCTCGGAGACGACAAGGGTACAGCCGTCATACTCGAGTCCATGTTTGAAGCTATGGACGAATATTATTCCATCAATCTGTCGGCAGAAGTCAAGCGAACCATGCAAATGAAAGCAGAGAACGGAGAAGCGCTGATTCCTGCACCTTTCGGATATCAAAACGAAAACAAGCAGTTTGTCATTGACCCGGAGCGCGCCCCCATCGTCCGTATGATTTTTGACAGCTATGAGAAGGGCTGCGGCACCAGGAAGATCGCCGTCATGCTCGGCAATATGGGTGTGCGCACGAAGCGAGGCAATCTGCCCGACAACCGTTTTGTGGAATACATACTGCGCAACCCTGTTTACATCGGAAAGATCCGCTGGAGTGACGGCAGAGAAAACAACCGACGCCGTTTCAAAGGAGACTTAACCGATTTTCACCTTTATGACGGACAGCACGAAGCCATCATATCCCCGGAACAGTTTGACCGGGTACAAAAAGCGCTGGAAGAAGCGGCGAAGCGATACGGCAAATATCAGAGGAAAGAAGCGCAAAAGGATTTCATGCTGAAAGGCCTTGTCCGCTGCAGTTCCTGCGACGGAACGCTGACGAAATCCTCCGCCGCCACGCCCTCGCTGCAGTGTCACAATTATTCCCGAGGGAGCTGTCACACATCTCATCATATTGCCATCGGTAAACTGGACAATCTGATATCACAAGCGCTCAAAACCGCCGTCAGCACCCTAAACTTTGACATTGAGATTCAAAACAGCAACAGCCGTCAGGATTATTTTATCCTGAGCAAAATGCTTGACAATGAAAAGCGAAAGCTCGGAAAAATCAAGATCGCCTATGAAGAAGGCATCGACAGCCTGGAAGAATACAAACATAACAAAGCAAGGATCACAGCGAACATAAGCCGCATTGAAAAAGACATGTCTGAAGCAAATAAGGCACCGAATAAAGAGATTTTCGCCAATAAAATCGGCGAAGTCATTGATATTATCGAAAGCCCAGCGGTCAGTCCATCGGAAAAGAATGCCGCACTCCGAACGATCATCAGCAAAATAGAGCTATGCCGACCGGGAAACAACATTCGGATTTTCTTTTATACATAAATTGATAAGGAATTGCAGTCAGCAGGACCTGACGGTGAATTAGGAGCGTCACTGAGGTATCTTTCGCAGCGTTTTGCCATGCCCTGCCCCGAACTGCAAGGTATGTTGACGGATATAGGTGTGGAGGAACTCGGGCATCTCGAAATGATCGGCACCCTCGTCTATCAGCTGACCCGCAACCTCTCGATCGAGGACATCAAAAAAGGCGGTTTCGACGCCTATTTCGTCGATCATACCACAGGTATTTATCCGCAGAGTGCCGGCGGAACCCCCTGGAGCGCCATGACTATACAGTCAAAGGGCGATGTAATCACCGATCTGCATGAGGATATGGCGGCCGAACAAAAAGCGCGCACCACCTATGATAACATACTGCGCCTTGTCGATGACCCCGATGTGCGTGATGTTATCAAGTTCCTGCGTGCACGGGAAGTCGTTCATTATCAGCGCTTCGGCGAGGGTCTGAGAATTGCGACGGATAAACTCGACAGCAATAACTTCTACCTCTTCAACCCCGCTTTTGATAAAAAGTAACAGTAAAATGAATGACGACCCTGACGGACTTATATCCCGGCAGGGTCGCTTCTTTGTCACTTATGATGATTTATAACGGTTTCACCGTCTCAATGCCGAGGGAAGCCAGATACCGTGCGGCACTTTCCTGAGCCTGGGCGTCAAAGAACGCCTCCGGCGTGTGAGCGTCAATACCGATCACCGCTTTCGGCTTCATCTCGGCGGCGATCTCCCAGAAACCGGGATGGGGATATCCGGGCTTGCCGTCCTCTATGCCGTGCTTTAGACCGAGGAGATTATATTCAAGCGGCGTGTCGGTTTCGATGGCTTTGGCAATAATGTCTTCTGCCACTTTTTCGCAGTGTGCGTCAAATTCCGGATAGGCTCTCATATAAAGATCCGGGTGAGCGATATAAAGGAACAACCCTGTCTCCATGGCGGCCAGCACATCGTCCCGATATTTATAGATTGCCTGGGGTGTAGTGATGGAACCGTTATAAATGTTGCTGGTTTCGTCGGTGTCAAAATGATGGCCTAAAATCAGATAATCAATTCCGTTTTCTTTTACTGCCTGCTGAAGCCAGGGCAAATATTTCGGAAAATATTCACATTCAAGGCCGACTTGCAGTTCGATTCTGTTTTTGTATTTTTCGCCCAGCCGTCTGATACTCTCTGCATATTCCGGAAGCTGCTGCGGCGTCATTCTCATGTGTGAGACAAAGCCCTTTTCAAAATTCCAGGGCGTATGGTCGGCAAAGCCGACCTCAGCGAACCCCGCTTCCATGGCGGCCAGCACAAAGTCCTCATCACTGCCGTGAGCATGAAAACAACGTTCGGTATGGGTGTGATAATTAAATTTCATCTGCATTCGCTTCTTTCACTTATGCTGCTATTTTTCAAATTATATCACAAGCAGGCGATAATTGAAAGACAAGATAGGCAAAAAAATCAAAAAGAATCCAATTACAAATAAAATACTGCCGAAAATGAATTGCAAAATTCTGACAACTGTGCTATTATTTAATGTATATGAATCAATCAAAGGAGCAGTTCAAAATGAGAGTTATCGTCAAAAATGATCCTGTGGAAATATCTCATGAAGCCGCAGAAATGATCGTCAATCAGATCAATAAAAACCACGGCAGCGTGATCGGCTTTGCCACCGGCGCTTCTCCCGTGGAAACATATAAGCGTATTATCGAAAAATATCAGAAGGGAGAGGTCAGTCTCAAGCATATCACCACCTTTAACCTGGATGAATATGTGGGCCTTTCCAGAGATAATGTCAACAGCTATTTCTATTTCATGAAAGAGAACCTCTTCGGAAAAACCGATGTGGACTTTGACCGTGTGAATTTTCTTTCCGGCGAAGCCTCAGACCTTGAGGCAGAATGTGAAAGATACTATAACCGCATCAAGGAATGCGGCGGCATTGATATCCAGCTTCTCGGCATCGGCACCAACGGCCACATCGGCTTCAATGAGCCGGGCGAAAAATTCATGGACAGGCCCTTTTCGGTCAAGCTCACACAGAGCACCATTGACTCCAACCGTAAATATTTTGAGGCGGTGGGAGACAAGATGCCGGAATATGCACTGACCATGGGTATAGGCGACATCATGCGCAGCAAAAAAATTATCCTGATCGCCACCGGCGAAAGCAAGGCAAAGGCTGTCAAGCAGCTCGTGGAGGGAGAGGTTTCACCCTCCTGTCCGGCGACAATACTGAAAATACATTCCGATGTCACCGTTTTTCTTGATCCGGCGGCAGCGTCACTTCTGGGAGATAAGAAATGAGTCTTGGCACTGAGGGGAAACTGAAGAAAAGTCCTAAAATATCATCGGTCACTGTCACTGATGACGGAAAAATCAAGCTGAAATGGTCCAAGGTGGAAACAGCGGAAAAATACGCCGTCAAAAGAAGCGAAAACTCAAAGGGCGAATTTGAGCTGATCACCTGGGTCACCAAACCGGAATTTACCGACACGGTGCCTCAGCGGGACAAAACCTATTGGTATAAGATCACCGCATGGAAGAAGTTGGAGGGAAAAAAGACTTCATCCAAAAACAGCGCTGTCCGGGCCGCCGTCATTACGGATATTCCGGCCCCCACCGGTGTGTCGGTAAAGGCTCTCAAAAAACCGGCAGTGGAGCTGAAATGGGAGAATGCGAAAGGCTGCAGCGGCTGTATCATCAGCCGAAGAAACGATTTCTTTTCTCAGATCATCCCGGTGGCTAAGGTGAAAGGTACCTCCTATATTGACGAAACCGTCGTTTCCGGTCAGGCCTATCACTACTCGCTCCAGTCCTTTATGGAGGACGGCGAAAGCATCAGACAGGGACTTTTCAGCCCGGAGGAGGACTGTATTCACCTCGACTGCGGTGCCATTCTTTCCGCCAAGACCTATCCCGGCAAACGCATTGCCTTTTCCCTGCGAATCGTGGCAGGCGCTGACGGATATATCCTTTTTAGAAGTGACAAAAAGGACGGAGACTATCTCGAAGTGGCACGAAGCAGCAGCGGACTGGATTTCCGCCTTGAGGATAAGGTGGCTCGCCCCCTGAAAACATACTTTTATAAAACGGCGGCTTTCCGAAAAATCGGAGACAGGGAGTTCCTGAGCGAAATGACAAAAGAGATTGCGGTGAAGTCAAAAATTTAACTGAAAAAATATCAGCGGACAAGTGTAAAAACTTGTCCGCT
>JAQXMV010000140.1 GCA_029013165.1 Oscillospiraceae bacterium
CGCCGCCCGGGGCCGCGCCCTTACGGCAGGCTATCATTATAGTATTCAGCACATACTTTTCGTCTACGAAGCAGCCTCGGCTTTTTCTGTCACAGCAAACAGTCCGGTTGGCAGCCCGGCGGCGAAGCCGCCGGGGCAAGGGCAGTCGCCCTCGCAAACCGCCGCCTGTCGGCGGCGGTCTTGGCGCACGCTCTCGCGCGCGCCAACGCGGCCCCGGAGCTGAGCCTGCGGCTCAGCTCCGAGAAGCCCCTTACGGGCTTCTCGGCTGCGGCGCACATCCGTGCGCCGCCCGGGGCCGCGCCCTTACGGCAAACCCCAGCAATTAATTTTAAGAAAATACTTTATCAGTAGCAATATCCCGATAAATGAATACTATGTTATTGAAAATCGTCATTTTTTCGTCACTCTTTTCTTGATATGGAGGAATCGGCTTATGAAAAACTTTTCATCTTTTCTCGGTGCCAACACACCGCAGGGCTTTGTCTCATTTTTTGACGAACTATATAATCCTTACCAAAACAGTCGCGCATACATTATTAAAGGAGGACCCGGCACCGGTAAATCCACTTTTATGAAAAAACTGGCCGACGAATGTGACCGCCGTGGTTTTGACACCGAAAGAGTCTACTGCTCCAGCGATCCCTCCAGTCTTGACGGCGTCATTGTCCCCGCCCTTCATGTTGCCGTGGGAGACGGAACCGCACCCCATGTGATGGAGCCGAAATTTCCCGGCGCCTCTGAGAACATCATTAACGCCGGCGATTTTTGGGATAAGAAAGCGCTTTATGATCATGCAGAGGAAATCCGTGCACTCACTTTGGAGAATTCTCTGCACCACCGCCGCAGTGCCCGATATCTCGCTGCCGCCGGCAGCATTAACGATGAAACCCTGCGCCTGAGCGGCGAGTATATTGACCGCGACAAGCTCGAGGGCTTCGCCCTGAGACTGGCCTCAAGAGAACTGCCGAAAATCAAAAATGCTCCTCCGGGCAAAAAAAGTAAGCGTTTTATCAGCGCGATTTCTCCTAAAGGACTGATATTTCTGGATAAAAGCATCGAGGAGAACTGTACCCGTATCATAGGAATCGAGGACGAATACTCCCCGGCGTCCAGTCTGCTCGCCGACCGGCTGGGAGAACTGGCAGTTGCCAGAGGTTATGATGTGATTTTCTGCCACTGTCCCATGAAACCGAAAATGCCCTGTGAACACATCATCATTCCCGGGGCAAATCTGGCATTCGTCACGCTGAAAAGCACGCATCGCATCGAAGTGCCTGTGGACAGAATCATACATTCCTGCCGGTTTTTCACCGATGGTTATAAAACCGGTGTTGCGACCTATCGCATGAACCGCAGACTGATCACCGAGCTGACAAGAGAAGCCGTTATTTCTCTGAAACGAGCCAAAGAAGTCCATGACCGTCTGGAAAAAATCTATTCCGCGGCCATGAATTTCGACGCCCTCAATGCCTATGGCGACCGTCTGACAGCCGATATCCTTTCTGCTCATGTTCATACTTAATTCATATCTTCGCAAAATGTTTTACTAAATTTCATGATATATTTTAGGCGTGAGTTATGGCTCACAATATGAAGATAAAAAAAGAGACGGAGGAAGTAACTTATGACAAAATGTTGGTATGATTACAAAACCGTTATTGTTTCCGGCGCATCCAGCGGTATCGGAAAAGGTCTTGTGATCAAGCTCATCAAGGATCACGGCTGCAATGTAATCGGAATTGCAAGAAACGAGAGCAAGCTCCTTGCCCTCAAGGAAGAGCTGGGTGCTCTGGCGCACAAATTCACCTACCGCACATTTGATGTATCACTGAAAGACAAGTGGGTTGAATTTGGAAAGTATCTGGAGGAAGAAAAGATTCAGCCGGATATGCTCATCAATAATGCCGGCATTCTGCCGAAGTTTGACCGCTTTGTCAATTACACCCTCGAGGATATCGACAAGGCAATGCAGATCAACTTTTATTCCTGTGTTTATTCCATGAATGTGCTGATGCCCGTCATTCTGCGTTCCTCCACCCCGGCCATTGTCAATGTTGCCTCCTCTGCCGCCCTGTGTTCACTGGCAGGCACATCGGTTTATTCCGCCAGCAAAGCGGCTCTCAAGAGCTTCACCGACGCCGTCCGTGAGGAGCACAGAGACGAATGCTACATCGGACTGGTTTGTCCCGGCTTCACCAAGACCGATATCTTCCGCAACCAGAGCGAGAGCACCGGCACGGCACAGAAAGCCATGGATATGGTCAGCACCGACTGTCAGAAAATGGTTGACATGATCATCGACGGCATCTGGAAGAAGAAAGAGGATATGATCTTCGGCGTAGACGCTCATCTGATGGATATCGGAAACAAGGCAGTGGGAACTCTGTGTTCCAATGTTGCCAGCAAGGTGATGAAGATTTCCGGACTGGATATGTTCAAGGATATTTTCAAGAAATAAGTGAAAGTTAATGGCCCGGCCTGCTTCGCGCACGGCCGGGCTTTTTTTCTAAGCGACAACAGCAAGCCCTGCGGACAGCGTCCGCAGGGCGAAATTCATATCAAAACGAGATAGATTTTATTTCACCGTCACCTTAACCGGTGCGCTGAGATCGCCCACCTGATACTTGCCATTGGAGATCTCCGCAACAGGTCTGACCCGGAAATAATAGGTCGTGCCCTTTTTCAGGCCGGTTTTGGTGAATGATTCTGTGTAGGCGTTTTTATAACGCTTGTATATGCCGTTCACTTTTGTGGCGTACCAAATCTGATAGCCCATGGCGCCGGGCACCTTGTTCCATGTCAGCTTATAGCCGCCGGTGAGTGCCGTAGCTTTCAGTTGAAGCGGTATCAGATAGACCGCTTCAGCGGCGGTAAAATCATTCCACTTGGTTTCATTGCCATCGGTGGCCACAGGGCGCACAGCGAAA
>JAQXMV010000141.1 GCA_029013165.1 Oscillospiraceae bacterium
GTTTCGATTCTCGGTCCCTCCGGCTGCGGCAAGACCACAACCCTCAATATCATCGGCGGTCTTGACCGTTACACCAGCGGCGATCTGATTATTAACGGCAAATCCACGAAAACATTTGCCGACAGCAACTCGGATACCTACAGAAACCATTCCATCGGTTTTGTTTTTCAGAGCTACAATCTGATCCCTCACCAGACGGTTCTTGCCAATGTTGAGCTGGCACTGACGCTCAGCGGTGTTTCCAAGAAAGAAAGGCGCGAAAGAGCCATCGCCGCCCTGGAAAGAGTGGGTCTCGGACAGCAGATCAACAAAAAGCCTAACCAGATGTCCGGCGGTCAGATGCAGAGAGTGGCCATCGCCCGAGCGCTGATTAACGATCCGGATATCCTGCTGGCCGATGAGCCCACCGGTGCTCTGGACAGTGAGACCAGTGTTCAGATCATGGAGCTTTTAAAGGAAATCTCCAAAGATAAGCTCATTATCATGGTTACGCATAACCCGCAGCTTGCCTATGATTATTCAAACCGAATCATTAAGTTTGTTGACGGTCGTGTTATTGACGACTCCAATCCTTTCACTCCGGAGGAGAAGGATTATGAGTTAGAAAAGAAAAAGTGCGAGGAGGAACAGAAGAAGGGCAGGAAGCCCTCTATGAGCCTTGCCACGGCTTTCGGACTTTCCCTGAGAAACCTCGGCACCAAAAAAGCAAGAACCTTCCTGACCGCCTTTGCCGGCTCTATCGGCATTATCGGCATCGCCCTGGTTCTGGCTCTCTCCACGGGTATTCAGAACTATGTCGCAAAGGTTCAGAATGATACCCTGCTGGCTTTCCCCATGTCTGTTGAAAGGGAAGCGGTGGATTCAGACAGCATTATGTCATCATTGACGGGCGTGACGGAACTTTTGGAGGTCGGACATGACCGTGACAAGATCTATGTCAACGAGATGATGACGGATATGATCAATACTTTCATTGCCCAGTCGTCGTCGAATAACATCAAGAGTTTCCGCAAGTATGTTGAGGATAACCGGGAGGCTTTTGATGAACTGTGCAATGATATTCAGTATAAATATTCCACGCCTCTCAATATCTATAAAGCCGACACCAGTGAGGGTGTGGTTCAGGTGAATCCCAGCACACTGATGGATTCCCTCGGCGCCAACGATATGATGTCTATGATGGAGGGCTTTGTGGGCACCGGCTTCAGCTCATGGACGGAGCTCATCGGCGGCGAAGATGTCATTTCTAACCAGTATGATATCATTTACGGCAGACTGCCGAAAGAAAAGAATGAGGTTGTACTGATCGTTGACGGCAATAACGAGATCAATGAGCTGGTACTGTATGCGCTCGGTATCAAGGATCAGAATCAGTTTACCAGTGACATCATGGCCTCCCTTTCCGGTGACGCGGTGGAAAAGACCGACGCTGAATCCTATACTTATGAAGATATATGTAATATGAAATTCAAGCTGGTGCTCAACTGCGACTATATGGTCAAGGACAAAAAGACCGGTCTGTGGTCTGACAAGCGCTCCAATCTTGCCTATGTCAAGAGCCTGATTGATAAGGGCCTTGAGATCAGCATCGTCGGCATCATCCGTCCCGACGAGGATAATGTTCTTTCTGTCGGTACCGGCGGAATCGGTTATCTGGAATCTCTGACGGAATATGCCCTTGAATATACAGAAAAATCTCAGCCGGTTCAGGAACAGCTGAAATCACCCCATAAGGATATCATCACAGGCCTTGAGTTTATGGAGCTTTCCGTCAATGACTTCGATCTGGCGGACATCGACATGAGCCTGATTGATATGAATTACCTTGATATCGGACCGTTCATGAGCATGGCAGGTAATATTGATCTTTCACAGATTGACATTATGGATATGTCCTCACTGTTTAATTTCGGTGATATGTCCGACCTGCAGAAAAAACTCATGGAGGGATATCTCAACGACGATCAGGTCATTGCTCTCAAACAGGCCTATATCGACACCATTAACGCACAGTGTTCCTATGATAACACCATGGAAACCTTAGGTTATCAGAGTGTCGATACGCCCACATCGATTTATTTCTATCCGAAGTCCTTTGAGGCAAAGGAAGAAATCAATAAGATGATCGATTATTATAACGAAAAGGTTACTGCCGACGGACATCCGGAATATGAAATCAGCCCCACAGACGCCATCGGAATACTCCTTTCCTCCGTTACCAAGATCATTGATATTGTCACCTATGTTTTGGTTGTCTTTGTTGCTATTTCCCTTGTGGTTTCCTCGATCATGATCGGAATTATAACCTATATTTCCGTTCTCGAAAGGACAAAGGAAATCGGTATTCTCAGAAGTATCGGTGCATCGAAAAACGATATTTCCAGAGTGTTCAATGCTGAAACCGTAACCATTGGTTTCGCAGCAGGTACATTGGGTATACTATGTACGCTGCTGCTGGAAATACCAATCAACTTCCTGCTGGATTACCTGACAAACACCGGAGCAGCGGCACAGCTTCCCTTTACTGCGGCGGTTATACTTGTTGCCATCAGCGTAGGTCTGACCTTCATCGCCGGACTTGTACCGGCCTCATTGGCAGCGAAAAAGGATCCTGTAGAAGCACTGCGGACAGAATAATATTGTTACGGCAGAAATGATATGCCCGTACAGTTTTTCTCAGAAGAACTGTACGGGCTTTGCTATTTGGCAAGGGCGCAAACAAAAAAACATACAGCCTGCTTCGTGATGGGAAGGTTTGCGCCGAGAGGGGGGAGAGGGTGCCTGAGGGGAGGGGCGGCCCCGGGCGGC
>JAQXMV010000142.1 GCA_029013165.1 Oscillospiraceae bacterium
AGGGATTTGACCTGTGAATACTCAATTTTTTTGCTGAAACAGAGTTTGAAATATATTTTTGTTATGTACAGTCGCATTCCTTTTGGTTTGCGACTCTCTTGTTAAAGGATTGCTTTAATGGGTCAAGGGGGGTATAATACAAATATCAAGCTAAAATAAAAGGTAAAGATATGGATATCGAAAAAATAAAAGAATATTGCATGAGCAAGCATAATGCATATGAAACCTATCCTTTTGGTGAAATCCCGATATGTTATAAATTAAATAATAAAATATTTGCTCAGCTTTATGATGATAAAACTGATTTAAAAATTACATTAAAATGTCCTCCGGATGTTGCCGACTATTATAGGCATATCTATCCCGGCACAGTGATTAGGGGATATCATTGTCCGCCGGTGCAACAACCATATTGGAATACAATCTACTTTGAGGATTTTCCTGACAATGAGCTTTTAAATATGATAGATATTGCTTATGAAACCGTCTTTAATAGTTTCAGTAAGCGAATACAAAAAAGCATTTTAAATAGTTGATCATGTGATCAAATTTATTGGATGGTTTTGAAGTATGTCAACTTTTTCCCTCTCAGAGGGCATACCGCCACTTACAATCATAAGCAAAAACAACAATTTGTTTGACGAAAGGAAATCTATGATGCTTACCGATGTTATCCGTCATTATGATCTGCTTATTGATGAAAACAATGACCCTGTCCATGATCCGAAACCTCTGCAGGATTATATGAACAAGTGGGACGGTGTTGAATTTATTGAAAAAATGAATTTGGATCGAAATAAATCTGTGCTGGAAGTCGGCGTGGGATCCGGGAGACTGGCGGTTCAGGTGGCGCCTTTGTGCGGCCGGTTCTGCGGGATTGATGTTTCACCGAAAACGGTTCAACGGGCTGAAAGGAATCTTTCTTCCATGCCTAATACACAGGTGATTTGCGGGGATTTTCTGACCTATGCTTTCGACCGTTCCTTTGATGTGATTTATTCCTCTCTGACATGGATGCATATTGAGGATAAACAGTCTGCGATCAATAAAATAGCCGCCTTGCTGAATCCCGACGGCTTGTTTGTCCTTTCCGTGGATAAGAATCCCGATGAATTCATAGACACCGGCACTAGAAAAATCCGGGTATATCCCGACGATCCGGAGATGACAGCGAAATATATCAGAGCGTCCGGATTGACGCTTTTGGAGCAGTATGATACCGAATTTGCCGTTGTTTTCGTTACCGTGAAAAAATAATCGCGATGGTTTTGGTAACATAAAAAAGTCACTTCTTTCCAATGAGAGAAGTGACTTTTTGTGTTGCAATCAATGTGATCCGCTCGGGCAAAATTGCCCTTTTCATTAATAGATGGAGTTATAGAACTGAATGCTGCCGTTGTCGCCGATTTCGGCGATCACTCCGTTTTCTTCACCGGTGAAGAGGATAGCGCTGTTTGCTTTTCGCTCGATTCTCCAGATAATGCGCGGATCGGCACTGCTTTTGTTGTTGGTGACAACACAGTATTCCGGCGATAGCGTTTGCACCCAGTTTGAAGTGGTGGAACCGTAATAGCTGTGATGGCCGATCTTGAGTAAATCAATGTCGCCGATTTCGGGTGCGAGCCGGTCCTCGTCGCCGCTGAGATTGTCAATGTCTCCTGACAGGAATATCTTGGTTCCGTTCTTTTCCAGCAAAACGCCGAAAGAATGATCGTTTTCGCCGACTTTTTCGTTGTCTTCATCGGTTGTGTTGAAGATCGTTACGGTGAAATTACCCAGTGAAAAAGGTTCGCTGTCAGGCTGAGAAATGATGGGCACATTTTTCGCGTTCAATGCCTTTACCATCTGATCATAGACTTCCTGATTGTCCCACTGCTCAACCTCATAGTCTAAAACTTTATTGCTGTCATATTCTTTCAGATAGGCCCTGCCGATGTCAATGCTGTCATCGGCAATCACGGTGTCAAAGCCGCCGATATGGTCGCTGTGGCTGTGTGTGCCCAGAACAAAATCGAGCATGACTCTGCCGTCCTCACCGGCGGCGTTTTTCTTTAAGTAGGCGACAACCTCGTCTTCGTAGCCTTTCAGCTCAAGACCTTCAAAGTGTCTGGGGTTGTCATTGTCCTCACCGGCGTCAATGAGCGCAAATTTTCCGCAGCTTTCAATGAGAATGGCGTCAGAACTGCCGGTATTCAGAAAATGAATGGCATCACTGCCGACGCTTCGCTCGGCGGCTGTTTTTATCTCTAAGTTTGCTCTGTTGTGATTCAGGGCATAGGCGGGCTTGATGACCAGAACGCTGATGGGTATCATGGCCGCAAGGACAATTACCAACAGAATAATCAGTACGGTTTTCAGTTTTTTATTCATTTTTCATCACCCTTTTTATGATTTAAACTTGATTTTAAATGTGTACTGCAACGGCTTGGTGTAGCCGAACTTGATCAGGTGTTCCTTGGAGGGAATCGGGCCGCAGCTTCCGGAGCCTGTGCCTCTGACATAACCGTCGATGGCCGCAAAGGTGGTGTCGGTGTCCGGCAGATCCTCAATATGCTTTGCTTTCTTGAGCTGTTTCAAGGTGAAGTGATTGGCGTTAAAACTCAAGAATTTTCCTACGGCAGAAAACCTGATCTTGCTGTTGCCGCTGTTGATCGCAGCATATCTGACCTCGCCTCTGTTGCCGGAATCCTGAGGCTTAATGTACTTGTGCGCCATGTGGGCAACATCGCTATCATAAACGCCGATGGGGGAGTGCTCCTTGAAGTCCGAATAGTTTTCCACAGGGCCTCTGCCGTAGTATTCCACCTTTTCAAAGGCGGCGGGCAGCTCGGCGTGAACGCCGAAGCGGGGGATCTGCGCCGTAAAGGGGCATACTTTTTTCAGGGAAGCGGTCACTTGTACCTCTCCGTCTTTGCCGAAGAAATAGTCAACGCAGGAGTGAGCCAGAACGAAAATCCCTCTCGTGACCAAATCATAGCTCGTACGGATTTTGGTGACGCCACCGATGTTCACTTTCCTGCAGGAACGCAAAACGGGCTCTGCCTCGGCAAGACCGATGAACAGCCAGTAGATCATCATGTATTGGTCGTTGTCGAGTCTGCCCCTGTAAATGTGCGGCACAAAGCCGGTCATTTGATCGAGCGGTGACTGATGAAGATATTCGGTACCGTTTTTGACAAGGGAAACGAGACCCTTTTTCTTTTCAAAGAGAGCCTTGCCGTTTTCAAAGGTTACGGTTATGGTTTCATCATTGTCGGCTATTTCGGCAGCGGCACCGGGATTGGCTTTCTCCGCTTCTTTTTGTGAAACGATAACCTGCTCTAAGGCGATTTCCTCTCCGGTTTCAGCTCTTTCGTAGCGGAAATTCACGAAAACATCGTCCGCTGACTTTTCAAGCAGGGGAGACTTAATGGTAACGGTCTCTTTTGTCAGGGGGTCGATCACGGTTTTGATCTCACCGCTTTCGGAAACTTTTCCACCCAGCAGGATGTCATAAGTGATCTTCATGTCCGAGGTGTCTTTGAACTGTCTGGTGTTGGTCAGCTCAAAGACGCCGTTGCCGATATATTTCGCTCTGACAGGACGGTAACAGACCTTCATCTCCAGTGCGCCGCTGGAGGGTCTGCGGTCGGGATAGAACAAGCCGTCAACGCAGAAATTGCCGTCGTGAATCGGCTCGTTGTGATCGCCGCCGTAGGTCCACTTGTATTTCGCCTTTTCGTCATAGACGCTGTGGTCTGCCCATTCCCAGATGCAGCCGCCCATAAACTGATCGGAGGAATAGAACAGCTGCATATATTCCTCCAGTCCGCCGGGGCCGTTACCCATGGCGTGAGCATATTCGCACTGGAAGAAGGGCTTGCCCTTATATTTGTCTCCGGCGGTGCCTTTCAGGATTTTCCTCATCAGATCCTGTGTGCCGTACATTCTGGAAACCACATCGTATGCCCAGCGTTTGCTGCGGATGGCGCCCTCATAATGAACGGGAATTTCCGGGTTTACCTCCCGGAGAAAATCATAGCAGACATCCTGGCATTTGTAGCCGCCCGATTCGTTGCCGAGGCTCCACATGGTGACGCAGGGATGGTTTTTGTCCCTTTCATACATTCTCTTGACTCTGTCAAGATAGTGAGAGGCCCACTTGATATCGTTGCTCAATCGGTTGGGATTATATGTACTGTAGGGCACGGCATAAAATCCGTGGGTTTCGATGTCGGCCTCGTCAACGGCATAAAGGCCGTAAAGATCGCACATGGTCAGGAAGACGGGATCCGGCGGATAATGAGAGGTTCTGACAGCGTTGCAGTTATATTCTTTCATGAGCCTGATGTCAGTCTCCAGATCGTCAAGGCTGACGGCATAGCCCTTGGTCATGTGGGTGTCATGATGGTTCACACCGAGCATTTTGATGGGCTTGCTGTTGAAACGAAAGACTTCTCCCTCGATTCTGATGTCTTTGAATCCGATATAGGTACGAATCGCTTCGGCTGTGTTTCCGTTCTCCCTGAGGGTTATTTTTACTTCATAAATATTGGGGATTTCTGCGCTCCACTCCTTGACACAAAGGGACTTGACCTTTGTCTTGCCGGCTCCGTCCAGTGAGACGCTGAAAACACCGTCGCAGGCAAGGGTTACGGAAGCGTTCTTTGTGAAAGTGCCGTCGAGCTTGACTGTTAAGTCATAAGTGCCGTCGGCATTCTTTTTCGGTCTCAGCAGAAAGTCGTCGATATGGCTTTCTCCCTGGGCGGTGATATAGGCGTCGCGGAAAATACCGTTTTCACGGAACATATCCTGACATTCGAGATAGGTTCCGTTGCTCCACTTATAAACCACCGCCACGATTTCATTGTCTCCCTCAAGAGCAAAGGGGGTAATGTCAAATTCAGCGGCATTGTGGGAACCCTCGGAGTAGCCGACATATTGGCCGTTGATATAGAGTGACAGTGCGCCTGCCACGCCGAGGAAGGTGATAATCTGTCGGTGTGACCGACTAAGAGCGACGGTTTTCCGGTAAATACCTGTCGCCACATCCTGAGGAATGTGAGGCGGTCTTTTCGGGAAAGGATAGCGCGTGTTGATATAGGCGATCTGATCATAGCCCGTTCTCTGCCAGGTGGAGGGTGTTGTGACCTTGTCGAAGGCTGTTTTTTCCGTCTCAAAGTCAGCCGGAACCTTGCTCAGGTGATCATAGTAGGCAAAATCCCATTCACCGCTGAGCATGGTGATTCTGTCTGACCGGTAACGCTCGTTTTTATAGTCTGCGTTTTCCAGTGCCTCTTCGCTTGAAAAGGGTATGAAGTAGCTTCTCGGCGGGAGTTTGTTTTCCTCAAACACCGAAAAATCCGTGTGAAGGTTTCGTTTGATTTGATAATTCATGGCGTAATCTCCTTATCTTTTCTATTATAATTCAATGGTTTTATTGAAAACTCAAACCTTGCATTTTCCTCATACCACAGCGGGAAATTCGTGCCCCAGACATTGTTATAAAGCACATAGGAAATGCCGTCTTTTTCCGCGCTTTCGATCCGGTTGTCGTATTCAAGGATTTTTCCCTGCCCGATGGAAATGAGAGGGGAGAGGACATTGCAAAACTCAAAATCACCGGCTTTGCCTTTCATCACGGCTTTCTCAACGGCATGAAGATTTCTTCCGCCCATGGACGCGGTGCTTTGATAGTCAATTTCACTGCCTAACTTGATCAGAGAAATCTTTTCTGCCGCAGGATAAAAATGCAGGAATATGGCCTCAGCTGTGCGGTTCGCGTCTTTGCCGTACCAGGTCAGATCCATGGAAAGTCCGCTGTCGCTGAGGGCATAGATGACCTGAACCTCTCTCGGTGCACCGGCCTGTCGGCAGAGATCCTGGTCGCAGCGCAGGTTTATGGCAATTTTGATCTGCGTTTCCTCTTCTGACACACGGGCGTCGGACATTTTATAGTAAAACCGTCCGCCGGGATATTTCCCGTCGAAGCACTTTAAAAGGGGTCTGCCGAAATCGGGATAGGCCCAGACGGCATTTTTATCCATGTTTCTTGCGTAATGAGTAAACCAGAAATCATAGTCTTTGCTCGTGTAGGAACGGTATTCGAGAAACGGACGGTCGTTTTTATGTATCATTTCATTGCCGAGATAGGTGAGCTTTACGATGCCGCCGTATTCGTTCAGTTCTAGTTCAAAGTCACCGTATTTCACAGAACCCTCCGGCTTTTTGTATGACGATAAGTCGCAGGTGCTTTCGGGTCTGAGGCGAAGAAGTGCCGCTTCGGCCTGTTCCTTGTGCTCCTTTGACAGACTTCTCAAAGCCTTGTCAATATAGTCTCTTTGCTCCTGCCAGCTTCTTTCGATGATGCGGTAGGAGTGTTTTCTTCCGGCCGGAGCCAATTTGAAAATCATTCCCTTGGAATCTCTGAGAGGATGCCGTATTCTGACCTTGTCTTTTTTTCTTGCTTTTTGAAAATCTGATTTGATATAATTCTCGTAATCCGCAAAGTGCGTTTTGGAATCCATACCGCAGGTGTGTTCGCCGATGCACAGCAGAGCGTCGGTGAAGTCCCTATATTCCTCGCTCATTCTGATCATGGAGCCGTCCTTGAGCCATTGCCTTTTGCACCGCATCAGTGTTCTCAGCGCCGCCGATTTATAGGGATCGGAGGCACAGCCGTGAATCCAGCTGTCGCCGATTTCGCCCTCGAGCACCGGCAGCTGATCCTTAACGGCCCAGATGATTTCGGCGAAGTCATCGAGGGTGCCTGCACTGACTTCATAGTCGGGAAATTCGCTTCTTATTTTGCGTAGCTTATCCGTTACCTTGTCGGGTGAAGGCGCGCCGCTGTTGTCGAGGGTGTGGTCAAAATACAGAATTTCATCGACATATTGGCATTGAAAAGCGCCGCCGTAATCACCGGAGTATATGACGACGATTTCACTGTCGTTACATTTCCACAGGAAGCACTCCGGTACTTCCGGCAGGGCAGAGGCGCCGTTGACGCCGATATGAAGCAGTTTGATTCCGTGCTTTGCCAAAAGGGGAACGATGGCTTTCGTATGGCCCGGCACATCGGTCATTTTGGCCGCAACGGTTTTTCTGCCTCTGATTTTGTCGATTTCATCAACAATGGTAAGGCCAAAATCAAAAGTATCCTCATCAAAAAGCTCCGAATGGGTGGTAAAAGGCATGGCGTGCGGAACGATGTTTCCGTCTTTCAGCGCCTGCAGAAGTTTCTTTTTGTTGCCCTCTGTGGAATCCCTCAGTGCTTCCTTGATGATCCAGGAGCCGGTGGTCCAGATGAAGCTCTTGCTGTTTTGTGTGTTGACTTTTTCGGCAAGGGCGACGGCAGAGGGAATATATTCGTCAATATATTTGCGGCGAATGGTTTCGGCGTAGTCTGTGAAGCCCAAGTCCAAATGTGTTTTTGACACGACAAATATTTTTTTCATTTTATGCTCTCCTTTTCGGCTATGCCGTAGAGTATAATATCCAGTATTTTTTCCAGCCTTTTTTCATGATGGTGAAAAACAGAATCAAAATCATTTTCCGGTGCTTTGCCGCCGCTGAGATAACCGTTGAGCATATTCTGCAGCAAAGTATAATATTCCAAAGCATCTTTTTTGGATAGGCCGGGTCGGAGCTTGATGCTGTCAATGGCAGACAAATACACACTCTTATTAAATTCGTCAAATTTGTCTGTGACGCTCTTGATCTGCTCGGAAAATTTTTCGTCGGCGGTCGGGACAAGGGAGAAAATCAGACGGCTGTAATAAGGGTGTGTTTCAAAAAAAGAGTATCGTTCTTTCATATATAATGAAAAATCTGTTCCGAATTTATAGGGATTCATGTAGGAAATAAACTCGTTCACGGCTTGGTCAACGCAGGTCAGGTAAAGTTGTTCCTTGCTGTCGAAATTGTGATAGATGAGACCTTTGGAGATGCCGTGCTTTTGGCAGATCTGATTGACCGTCGCTCCGTCAAAGCCGAATAAAGCAAATTCCTCGGTAGCGGCTCTCATGATTTTTTCCTTGGTGATCTCTGTTTTTAGATCTTTTTTCATATCTTCACCTCTATGTTATTGACAATTCGGTCTATAATCATTATAATCAATTGTGGACTGCACGGTCAACAATAGTATATTCCGAATTTAGGGCGGTGTCAACCCCCTTTGTTTCAGGAGAAAAGTTTATGGAGGTATTGTAAGGAAAATGAAAATCAACTTAATGAAATAAAATAGCTGCGAAAAAGAAAGACATGTATTTGTAATTTTTGATCGCATAGTCAGTTTATTGTAGCAAAAATTGACCGATTGGTCAATAATATTACATAATATGCGGATATTTTATCGTTGGTTCCGTACCGCTAAAGGGCGTTTATCTGCACAATCCTGAAATGATTTTGGCTGACAATCACACGCTGCTGATCATCGGATCCTCGGCGGATGAACCGGATATCTAAAGTGTGGAAAAAGTGATTGCAAATATACGGAATTTATGATATGATTGGCAAAAGGATTTTTGATGCGAGGAAATTATGTCGACGAGCAAAGAGTATTTAGCCTATGTTTTGGATCAGTTGTCGCCCCTCGACGGGATCACCCATCGCATGATGATGGGCGAGTATATCCTTTATTACTGCGGCAAAATCGCTGCCTATATTTGCGATGACCGCTTTTTGGTTAAGCCGGTGCCCTCGGTGTTAAGGCTCCTGCCCGACGCGGAATATGACGCCATCTGTGAGGGGGGCAGGAAAAAACTGATTCGGGTGGACGATGTGGATAACCGGGAGCTTTTGCTACGGCTGTTTCGCGAGATGTACGAGGAATTGCCGGAGCCGAAACCGAAAAAGAAGAAGACCGACAAAAAGCCATCCGATGTCAGTGACGCCCTTACGGCGACATCTGATTGAAAGGAAAAATCATGATTTGTTATTTAGTGCGGCACGGCAAGGACGATGGGACTGTCCGCGGCGGTTGGAGCGCGGCGCCTCTGACCGGGGAGGGGATTCGCCAGTCGGAAAGGCTCGCCTGCACTTTCGCAGAGGATCAGGAGAAACATATCGTTCATGTCTTTACAAGTGATCTGCCCAGAGCCTTTCAAACGGCTGAGATTCTGGCCGCAAAACTTAATTTGCCGCTTTCCCGGTTGCCGGATTTCAGAGAGGTCAATAACGGTGCCTTGTCCGGCATGAAAAACTCGGAAGCGCTGGAAAAATACCCCGGCTTGTTCTGGAGAACATTAGAGTGGGAGGAGCCTTATCCCCAAGGGGAAAGCCCCCGGGCGTTCTATGAGCGTATTGTCAGTGCCTGGGAGATATTTGCCGCGACCGTGAGAAATATCGGCGGCGATGTCATACTGGTTACCCACGGCGGCGTTATCAATGTGATACTGCATATCATAAACGGCACGGAATATTCCAACAAGGATAAGCCTTATCCGGTTCAAAATGCACAGCCCATAGCGGTTGAAATCTGAGTGGGACTATATGATTGAAAAAACAAAGAACTCCTCAACAGAAAAAGGAAAATCTTTCCTTTCCCGTTGGGGAGTTTTCTTGTAAAATATCACTTAATCATTTCCGCGAAATCATCTTCGCTGATCACCGGAATGCCCAGCTCATTGGCTTTTCTCAGCTTGCTTCCTGCGTCCTCGCCGGCGAGAACATAGCTCGTCTTTTTTGATACGCTCGACGAGGCTTTGCCGCCGAAAGATTCGATAATCTCCGTAGCCTCACTTCGGGTATATCGGCTCAGGGCGCCGGTCAGTACGAAGGTCATGCCCTGAAAACGCTGATCGACAATCTGACGCTGACTTTCCATGTTGATGCCAAGGGCCCTGAGGTCCGCGATGAGTTTGCGGCTTTGCTCATGGGAGAAAAATTCCCTGACGCTCTGGGCCATGACTTCGCCGAAGCCGTCAATCTCGGCGATCTGCTCCACATCGGCCTGCATGATGGCGTCCATGGAGCCGAAATGGTCGCTGAGGAGCTTGCCGGCTTTTTGTCCGATATGGCGAATACCCAGTGCATAGACAAGGCGTGAAAGATCATTGCTCTTTGACTTTTCTGCGGCCGATATCAGATTCTCAGCACTTTTTTGTCCCATTCTCTCAATCCCGGACACGGTATCCCGGTCGAGGGTGTAGAGATCGGCGGCGGTTTTCACCAGTCCCTCTTTGATCAGTGCGTCCAGAACGGCGGCGCCCATTCCCTCAATGTCCATGGCGTCCCGTGAGCAGAAATGGATCAGGTTCCTCAGCAGTTGATTGGGGCAGTCGGGGTTGCAACAGCGCAGGGCGGCTTCGCCCTCTTCGCGGATGACTCTTTCACCGCAGGAGGGACAAATCTCCGGCAGCTTATAGGGAACGGCGTTTTCTCCGTGGCTGACCACGCTCAGCACCTCGGGGATGATATCGCCGGCCTTGCGTATGATGATTTTGTCACCGATGCAGATTCCCTTTTCGTCGATGAAATCCTGATTGTGGAGGGTGGCGCGACTCACTGTCGTTCCCGCTAAAAGCGTTGGTTCAAAAACCGCCGTCGGGGTCAGCACGCCCGTTCTTCCCACATTGATTTCAATATCCAGCAGAGTGGTTTCTTTTTCTTCGGGGGGGTATTTATAAGCGATAGCCCATTTCGGGAACTTGGCCGTGGAGCCGAGACGATCTCTTTGTGCAAAGGAGTCGACTTTGATGACGGCGCCGTCAATGTCAAAGGGCAGGGTGCCCCGGATACTGCCGATGCGCTCAATTTCCGCCAGAGCCTGCTCAATGTCGGTGCAGGGTGTGTAAAAGGGAATGGTATGAAAACCGAGGGCTTTGATGAAATCCAGCGATTCCTTGTGGGAGGAAAGCT
>JAQXMV010000143.1 GCA_029013165.1 Oscillospiraceae bacterium
GTTTCTCTGAATATGGTCGTCGGCTTTCTCGGTGAGCTCAGTCTCGGCCACGCCGGCTTCATGTGCGTCGGCGCCTATATCGGCTGCCTTGCCGCCAACGGCTTAAAGGGTGTCATTGATTCGCCGCTTCTGATTCTCATCATTACCATGCTCATCGGCGGTCTTGTTGCCGCAGTGTTCGGCTTCATCATCGGTCTGCCGGCTCTGCGCCTCAAAGGTGACTATCTGGCGATCGTCACCCTTGCTTTCGGTGAAATTGTGCGTAATGTTTTCAAAAATCTCAAGGTTTTCGGCGGCGCGCTGGGTCTTCGTACCACCACCTATAAGGGTAATCTCTTTGTCGTTGCCTTTGCGATGGTGCTGATCACTCTGTTCCTGGTTCAGAATATCATCAAGAGTAAGCACGGCAGAGCCATCACGGCGATCCGCGACAATGAAATCGCCGCCAAGGCGATGGGCGTAAATGTGACCTATTATAAGCTCTTCGTTTTCGTTATGTCAGCGTTTTTTGCCGGCATAGCCGGTGTCATCTACGGCCATTATGCCTCACCGGTTATTTACTCTTTCTTCTCTTATAACTATTCCATCGAAATTCTGGTTATGGTTGTGCTCGGCGGTATGGGTAATATCAGAGGCTCCATCATTGCCGCAACGCTGATCACTTACCTCAACTTCCAGCTTCAGACGAGACTTTCCGGCGATCTTGCCGCCATCAAGTTCCTGGTCTATGCTGTCATACTCATCGTGTTTATCATTTTCAATAACGCACCGGCTCTCAAGCCTCTGCGCGAGAAGCTCTCTCTCAGACGGATTTTCAGTGAGAAAAAGCTCAAGAAGAATCCTTCTTCCATCAAAAACGATGCCGCGGCATGGGATAAGATTCCCACTAAGATCGAAATGGACGAAATGCTTTCCGTGGATGTGACAACGGAAAGTCCCTATACACCCGATAAACCCGAAAAGAAAGGAGAACGCGAAAATGGCTGATTATGTTCTGGAAACACAACATTTGGGCATATCCTTCGGCGGACTGAAAGCAGTTGACGATGTCAACCTCAAAATCAGTAAAAATGAGCTTTACGGTCTGATCGGACCCAACGGTGCCGGAAAAACCACGATTTTCAATCTCCTTACCGGTGTTTACAAACCCACCACAGGCACATTCTTTCTCAACGGCGAAGAGTTGAAAGGTAAAAGTCAGGAGGCAATCAACCACAAGGGTATTGCCCGAACCTTTCAGAATATCCGGCTTTTCAATAACATGAGTGTTATCCGTAATGTTCTCGTCGGACTGCATAACCAGCCTGAATTCAAGTGTGATCCTTTTTCCAGTATGCTGAGACTTCCGCGCCACTATGATGTGGAGGTCAGAATGAGAGATCGGGCCAAGGAGATTCTTCGGATTTTTGATCTCGAGGATGAAAGAAACAATCTTGCCTGCAATCTTCCCTACGGTAAACAGAGAAAGCTGGAGATCGCAAGAGCCCTTGCCACCAATCCCAAGCTGCTGCTTCTGGACGAGCCTGCGGCCGGCATGAACCCCAATGAAACCGAGGAGCTGATGAGAACCGTCCGTTTCATTCGGGATGAGTTCGACATCACGGTGCTTCTCATTGAACACGATCTTAAATTTGTCTCCGGTCTTTGCGACGAGGTGACGGTACTCAACTTCGGCACGACCCTGTGTCAGGGAAAGGTCAGCGATGCGCTCAATGACCCCGAGGTAATCAAGGCATATATCGGAGGTTAAGGCTATGGCAATGTTAGAAGTAAAAGATCTGCAGGTTTATTACGGTGTCATTCAGGCGCTCAAAGGCATCAGCTTTGAGGTCAATGAGGGTGAAATCGTCACGCTCATCGGCGCCAACGGTGCAGGCAAAACCACGACGATGCAGAGCATTATGGGCCTGATCCCGATTAAGCACGGAACCGTTACCTACGAGGGTCAGGTGATCAATAAGCTCCCCTGTCATAAGACCGTTCAGCTGGGAATGAGCCAGGTGCCCGAGGGCAGACGGATTTTCCAGGAACTGACGGTTTATCAGAATCTTCTCATGGGTGCTTTCACCGAAAAGAACAAGAAAAAGATCAAGAGGGATATCGAGGAAATCTATTCCAAATTCCCGCGTCTCGAGGAAAGAAAAAATCAGATTGCCGGTACGCTTTCCGGCGGTGAGCAGCAGATGCTGGCCATGGGCAGAGCCATGATGAGTCACCCCAAACTCCTCATGCTCGATGAGCCCTCCATGGGTCTTTCTCCGTTGCTGGTTGACCAGGTTTTTGATATCATCAAAGAATATCACAATAGCGGCACAACCATTCTTTTGGTTGAGCAGAATGCCGGTAAATCTCTTGCCATTTCCGACAGAGCCTATGTTCTGGAAAACGGTAGAATTGTTCTTTCCGGAACCGGTAAGGAGCTCATGGAAAGTGAAGAGATCAAGAAAGCCTATCTCGGCGGTTAATGTTTCATCAATCTTGAATTATGCGGAACCAATCGGTTTATTCGGTTGGTTCTATTTTTTTGCCTAATTTACAGAATTAAAATTAATTTTATTATATTTTGCATGGAAAATCGGTTGACAATTCTACCGGCAAAGTATATAATAAATTCAAATAGTGGTGTCAAATCCCATATTCGTGAGAAAATATGGTGAATTACGGTGGAAAGCGAGGCGGGTTTATGCTGGTCGGCACCTATGAACATACCATAGACGGCAAAAACCGTCTCTTTGTTCCTTCCAAATTCCGCGCGGAATTAGGCAGCGAATTTATCTATAAGGTCTTTCGCTCGAAATATCCGTCCATTCAGCTTTACCGCAAGGAAGATTTTGAACGGGAACTGATCGAATCCACGAAAGACATCAGAGATGCTCAAAAGAAAAGAAGAGCCATGGCCGAGAAGTGCCTCGGCACCGGGGAGGCCGTCTGTGACAATCAGGGCAGAATCGTTCTGAATATGTCTCTTGCCAAAGATGCGAAGATCGAAAAAGAATGTATTCTTTCCGGTTTCGGCACTTATGTGGAGATTATGAGCAGAGAAGTTTACGACGCCTTCAGCGCATCTCTCACCGAGGAAGCTGTCCGTCAGGAAGAGTCCTTTGAGAGTGAAGAAAAGCTGCGCTGCGACAAACGCGCCGAGGGTGCCTACCTGGATCTGCCGGACAGTGAGCTGTAATCAGTTCGGACATCAAATACAGCGAGGAAATGACAATGGATTTTTCCCATACAAGTGTGCTATATCAGGAGACCCTTGACGCTCTGAATATTCGGCCCGACGGGTACTATGTTGACTGTACCTGCGGCGGAGCCGGTCACAGCCGCGGTATTCTCGAGCGCCTCGGCCCCGAGGGCAGACTGATTGCTATTGATCAGGATCCCGAAGCCATTGAGGTTATCCGGGAACGCATAGGCTCCGATGAGAGAGTGACGGTGGTCCATGATAATTTCAGCCATCTCAGCTCGATTCTGGCGTCGCTCTCCATTGAAAAAATAGACGGTATTATGGCCGACCTAGGCGTGTCCTCTCATCAGTTGGACACAGCCGAGAGAGGCTTTTCCTATCACAGTCAGGCGCCTCTTGACATGAGAATGTCAAAGCAGGGACTGTCTGCTGCCGATGTGGTCAACGGCTACAGTGAAAAGGAGTTAACGCGTATTTTCCGCGAATATGGAGAAGAAAAATTTGCCGCAAGAATCGCGAAGCATATCGTGGACTGCCGCAGCCGGGGCTATATCAACGATACTCTCGAACTGGCGGAAATCATCAAAGAGGCGATACCGGCCGCAACCCGCCGGTCCGGCGGCCATCCGGCGCGCCGGTGCTTTCAGGCGATCCGCCTTGAGGTCAACGGTGAGCTGGAAAAGCTCTCCGGTACCCTCGACACAATGTTTGACAGTCTCCGTGTCGGCGGCAGATTGGCAATTATTACCTTTCATTCTCTGGAGGATCGCATCGTCAAGAGAGCGTTCAATGATTTCTGCAAGGGCTGTGAATGTCCGCCGCAGACGCCCGTGTGTATATGCGGAAAAACGCCGAGAGGCCGTTTGCCTTTCAAAAAGTGCCAGCCGGGTGAGCTGGAGCTTGAAAATAATCAGCGTTCGCGCAGTGCCACGCTGAGATGTGTGGAAAAAATAAAGGACTAAAAATAACGAATCAAAAGGTGGGGGAGAGAATATGGCACAGAGAGCCTATAAGTATGATTTCGGATATGAGCACAACGCTGTGCGAAAGCCGAGAGTAGAAGAACAACCGCAGCAATCGCCGAAACTGAGAGTGATCAAAAATCCGGGAGCTGTCATCAGAGCCGAGGAAAGAGCAGCCAATATGATTGCTTTAAAGGTTTTTGCTTTGATAGCCGTCAATTTTATTTTGCTCACGGCGGTTTGCTATAGCTTTGTTTTGAAAAATGAAACGAGAAATCAGCTCGCGGCCATCGAAAAGCAATATGATGTACATAAGGCGCAGTATGAGGAGCTGAATATCCGTCTGACGGCTTTGGCCGCCGGCGTTGATATTGATAAAATTGCCACGGAAAAGCTGGGTCTTGTTAAAGTAACGCCGGAAAATGAGGTGTATCTTGAGAAAGAGCAAGCGAATAAAATTATTTTTTCTCAGAGCAAAGAGTAAAATCCCGGCAGCAGAGAGAATATAAATTAAAAACGAAAGGGCTGTTGAAAGTAGGAAACTATTGCTGACGGTCCTTATTTGCTTAAAACGGACTGTCCGGAAAGAGATGCGGAGGTAGTATTCGGTTGAAAGAGCGATTCAGAAAATTATTTTATAAAGATAAAGTGAAAAGACGCACCGACAAGACCTTTATCAAAAGGTCTATGATTGTGCTTGCGTTTTTCCTTTGCCTGATTTTTGTTTTTGATCTCGGCCGGGTGGCCTGGATTATGATTGTGCACGGTGAGGAATACAAGGAGATTGCGGCCGAAAGTCAGCTTTCCGACACGACGATTGACCCCATCAGAGGCACGATTTATGACAGAAACATGACGCCTATCGCCACGAGCACCGCCGCCTGGACTCTTTCGGTGAACCCGAAAGAAATCAAGCGCAAGCTCTCTGCCCGTTCGGAGAACGCTCAGGGCTTTTACGAATATGTGGCAAATGGCATTTCGGAGATCCTGGATATTGACAAGGATGAGCTTTTACAGAAGCTGAAAAAGGATTCCGTCTATCAGGTGGTAAAAAGAAAAATCACCGGCGCGGAGCGTCTGGAGTTGGAAGACTTTTTTGCCCAAAAATACAAGTATAACTACACAGTTACCGACAAAAAACTTTTTTCCTCCGGTGAGCCGGAAACAAAGGAAGCTACAATCAATCCGAAGCTGTTTTTCGATTACACCAGCGACAGCAACCGCGAATAT
>JAQXMV010000144.1 GCA_029013165.1 Oscillospiraceae bacterium
GCGGAAATGCTTATAGATTCTTTCGGCATTGTCGGCGCAAAAGCCCGTAAGCACCGTCAGAATATTAAACTCTACGCCGTGCTTTTTCAGTTTTCCTGCCGCAGAAACGATCTTATAATAAGCGTTTTGCCCCTTGGCGTCCACACGGAATTTATTCCCGGCGAAGTCACCGTCCAGGCTCAGTCCCACCAAAAACTCGTTCTCGCGGAAAAACCGCGCCCACTCGTCGGTAACAAGGGTACCGTTGGTCTGAATGGAGAAGAATATCTCCGAGTTTTTCCGGTTGTATTCCTTGACCTTTTGCGTGAAAAAGCGGAAATAGTCCAGTCCTGCAATCAGGGGCTCGCCGCCCTGAAAGGCGAAAGCGACACTGCAGCCGTCGGCAAAATCCAGGGCGTCTTTGATCAGCTTTTCTGCCGTGACCTCTGTCATGACGCCCATGGAGAAAACATCTCTGTGGGCGGCAACATCGCAGTAAAAACAGTATTTACAGCGCAGGTTGCACAGACTTGACGCAGGCTTGATCATGATTGAAAGCGCAGGCATTATTTAATGATGCCTCTTCTGTTATCCTGGAATTTCTGCTGAATGGTGTCCAGCGTATTGCACATATCCTTGGCAATTTCAGGATAAACTGTAGCGCGGTTGTAGTTTTCTCCCCTGTCATCGGTGAGAATATGCAGCCAGTTCTTGCGGAACTTATCAAAGAATGCGGAGTTATCGTTCTGGATGTTCTTGAAATACTTGAAGGTGACATATTCGTTATCGGTGAGAACATCGTAATTATATTCGGGATAATCTTTCTTGACGCTGTCGGTGGAAACCGTGTACTGAACCGCCTTGATCTTTTCGCGCTTCATGTGAAGAATGGGCGTCTCCTCGTCATGAATGACGCTGTCGTCCTTGAGAAGAGAAACCGCTGAAACACCGTCGATCTCTCGGTCAGAGGGCAGATAGCTCTCGGTGCCGCCCTTACCGGTGATGCCGCAAAGATCAATGAGCGTCGGGAACAGGTCAACAAGAGTCATGCTCTGCTTTCTGGTTTCGCCGGCTTCAAAAATGCCGTCGTTATTATCCCAGCGGATCATGAAGGGAACCTTCTGTCCGCCCTCATAGGCCAGGTACTTGCCGCCGCGAAGATCATTGACGCTGCCCTCGAGAGCAGGACCGTTATCACTGGTGAAGACGATGATGGTGTTTTCCAGTTCACCGAGCTCTTCCAGGGTATTGAAGAGTTCGCCGAGATAGGTGTCAAACTCTGTGATACAGTCAACATAAGTACCCAGTCCGCTGGTGCCGTCAAAATCATCGCCTGCATAGACGGGAGCATGAGGCCAGGGAGAAGCATAGTATACAAAGAAGGGCTGATCGGAATTGGTGACAGTGTCGGTGATCCACTCGGTGATTTCGCCGTGGATCCACTCGGAAAGCATGCTCTGATCTCTCTTACCGTCCACTTTCATTTCCTCGGTTCCGTGTACGATCTCATATTCGCCGTTTTCCTCACGGACATGATAGAAAGGCGTCATATCGTTGACATGGTGGCTGCCGTAGAAGTAATCGAAGCCCTGATTGGTGGGAAGATACTCGCCGTAATCGCCGAGATGCCATTTACCGAAAGCACCGGTGGCATAGCCTGCGCTCTGGAAGACCTCTGCCATGGTGATCTCGTCGCCGAGCATACCGTCGCAGTTATTGCCCATTTCGATGGAATTGAAAATTCTCGTCTGAGCGAAAGGAGCAAAGGTGGAAATGGTGGGATACATAACATTATCGGCATAGCCTCTGTAGGGATATCTGCCGGTCAGAGCCGCGAAGCGGGCCGGTGAGCAAACGCTGTAGCTGGAATAGAAGTTCTCGAAGTTCAGGCCGTTTTCTCCGATGGAGTCGATATTGGGCGTGTCATAGATCGCGCCGTTGAGTGAAACATCGCCGTAGCCCATGTCGTCCATAAGAATGAAAAGGACATTGGGGCTGTCGGTGTCTGATTTGTCAACATTTTTGAGATAATCGTCATGACCCTCCCAGAGTCTTTCGGTGACAGGCTTTGTTCTCATGTTCATGGTCAGAACATAAAGGACGGAGGAAGCCACCAGCAATACGCTGAGAACGGAGGAAATGACTTTTTTGAGGGTGCCTTTTTCACATTTCTTCTTTGCCGTGAAGAAAAGTCCCCACAGGCAGATGGCGCCGGGAAGCGCAAGGAGAATATTGCCGGCGATTCTGGTCAGGAGATTGCCCTCGCCTGCCATCAGAGAGTGCGCCGCGCTGGACCAGCCGGTGTGACCGTCTGAGAATGCACCGAAGCCGGCGTCTGCGCCCCAGATGACATGGAAAAGGATCACGCCCAGCATCGGCAGAGCATAGGCAAAGATCATGGGAGCATAGACTTTTTTCTTGATGATGAGTGAAAGAAGAATGAGAGCCGACATCACGCAGCAATAGGCTACGCATACAACCGAAACAAGGTTCAGGCGCGTGATGAGCTGAGCCAGCATCAGTCCGAGACCGATCACCATGGTAATGATCGGAAACACCTTTTTCGATGTGTCAAGTGAGAATTTTTGTTCCATAGATTTACAATTCCTTTCTCCGTAATTATATAGATTATACTCCATTTAAGGTTTATAGTCAACTGAAAAATTACAAATGCCTCATGAAAAACATCGCTTCTTTTTGTGTACTTTTCCGGTGTTTTATGCTATGATATGGAGGCACAAATACCTGTCCTCTTTCCGGGGCTGTTTCAGAGGTGGTCAAATGAACTTTATCATAAAGGACGATATCCGGGCACTCGCCGGCAAAATCAAAAAAATGACTCTTAGCGACTGCTGTGACGAAGAATATGAATTCCGGCGCATTGCCGCCCACCCTTTTACGGGAAAAAGCAGCATGATGTGGCAGCTGGAACGCTATAAAAACAATCAGGTCTTTCATCGGAACCTGAGCGAAGAGGAATTTCTGCAGTGGCTCGAAGAGGAGGGTGCCGAAAAGTTCCGTCAGATCTGTCTGATCGCCGAGGGCACCACTCTGCACTATACCGTGTTCCCCGACCGCATCAAGAGAAAGGCAAGCGGCAACACCGTCACCGCACAGGCAAGACAGCACAACAAGCAAAAGCAGTATATTCTTCCTCAGGGAGAGAATATACCGGCTCTCTGCGATCTCGGCATCTTTGACAGCAGTTTTCATGTGATCAAGAGCAAGTATGACAAATATAAACAGATCAACCGCTTCATCGAAATTATCGACGACAGCTTTTCCAAAATGAACCGCCAGGAGATCACCATTCTCGATTTCGGCTGCGGAAAATCCTATCTGACTTTCATTGTTTACCATTATTTCACTCAGATCAAAAAAGTAAAAGCAAAAGTCATCGGCTACGATCTCAAGGAAGATGTGGTCAGACACTGCAATGAGATCGCCGAAAAATACGGCTATCACGATTTGAAATTCTATGTCAACGATGTGACAAAGGGTGAGCTTTATGAGGGAAAGGTGGACATGGTGATTACCCTCCACGCCTGTGACACCGCAACGGACTATGCCCTCTATCATGCCCTGAGCCACGGTGTCCCCCATATTTTTTCCGTGCCCTGCTGTCAGCATGAAATATGCTCCTCTATACAGAAAGGCGGCGACTTTGACTGGCTCCTTTCCCACGGTCTGATCAAGGAGCGTTTCAGCGCCCTGCTGACCGACAGCCTCCGGGCGGAAATCCTGCGCCGCTGCGGTTATGAGGTCGATGTGCTGGAATTTGTGGATTTCGCCCACTCTCCGAAAAATCTGATGCTGCGCTGCCGTCTGAAAAAGAGAACCGAGCCCGATCTGTCACCGCTACAGGCTCTCATGGACCGATACGGCTTTACACAGAAGCTCTATGAGCTTTGCCGTGAAGATCACGAATGAACAATAACCAAAAAAGCGGAACCGACATTTGACTGACGGTTCCGCTATTATTTTATTCCATGCTCATGGTGTAGAGTCTGTGATAAATGCCGCCCAAAGCCATCAGCTCATCATGACAGCCCTGCTCCTCTATGCCCTTTTCTGTCAGGACAATGATGCGCGAAGCATTGCGCACAGTGGAAAGACGGTGGGCTATGGTAAAGGTTGTCCGGCCTTTGGTCAGCTCCGCGAGAGACTTTTTGATGAACTGCTCGCTTTCATTGTCCAGAGCTGATGTGGCTTCGTCCAGCACGAGAATCGGCGGATCCTTGACGAAAACCCGCGCAATGCTGATTCTCTGCTTCTGACCGCCGGAAAGCATAACACCCCGTTCTCCGATGTAGGTATCATACTGCTGCGGCAGAGACATGATGAAATCGTGGGCACCTGCGCGCTTGGCCGCCTCGACGGCCTGCTTTCTCGTGGCACCGGGTTCTCCGTAAAGAATATTCTCCATGACTGTTCCGGAGAAAAGATAGACCTCCTGCTGAACGACGCCGACAGCGCTGCGCAGAGATTGCAGCGTCAGATCATTGATATCCACACCGTCGATGGCAATTTTGCCGCCCTGAAGCTCATAAAATCGGGAGAGCAATGAACAAAGGGTGGTTTTGCCGCCGCCGGAGGGACCGACGATGGCGATATTTTCACCGGGCGCCACTTCCAGATTCAGATGCGCCAGCACATTGCCCTTTTCCTGCTCATAGTGAAAGGTGACATCCTCGAAGCTGACGGCACCCTGAATGCCGGAAATCGTCTTTTTGGCCGAATAGCCCGGTTCCGGAGGAATCTCCAGAATCTCCGCAAAGCGTTCAATGCCGGTCATGCCCTTTTCAAACTGCTCGGTGAACTCAATGATGCGCTTGATGGCGGCGATGAGCATACCGATATAGAGCAGATAGGCCGTCATGTCTGCGGCTGTGATCCGACCTTTCATGAGGAAAATACCCCCGAGAAAAATCATGATCACATACATCAGCCCGTCAAACATCCGGACCACACAGTTGAGCCGCGCCATATACTTATAGGACTCCGACTGCACCTCGCTCAGATGCCGTGAATTGGTATTAAACTTTTCTTTTTCGATGTCCTCGTTGCCGAAAGACTTCACCACCCGTATACCGAGAAGTGAATTTTCCGTACCGGCATTGACTTCGCCGGCAATGACACGCCTTTCCCGGAATACCTTTCTCATTTTTCTGCGGAAATACAGAGAGCCGTAGAAAATCAGAGGAATGGCCACGAAAGTGGCAATCGTCAGAACAGGCTCAATGGACATCAGCACGGCGAAGCTGACGATAATCTTCAGTCCGGCAATGAAAAATTCCTCGGGACAGTGATGAGAAAATTCTGCAATATCGAAAAGATCCGTGGTGATCCGGGACATGAGCTGACCGACCTTGGTGGTGTCGAAATAGCTCAGGGGTACTTTCATCAGGTGGGCAAACATATCCTCGCGCATATCCCTTTCGATTTTGACGCCCATGGTGTGACCGATATAGATCATGTAATAGCCTGCCGCCATGTCGATGAGCTTCAGGAGAATATAGATGCCCGCCATGGTCAGAATAAAACGAAGCGTCAGCTGTGAAAGATCCTCCGTGGCTATACCGGTGATTTTTCTGACGATCATCGGCAGCACAAGCTCGCAGAGCGTTGTCAGTCCTGCGCACAGAAGATCCGTCACAAGGACTTTTCTGTGTTTGAGAAAATAAGGAAAAAACCATTTTTTAAGCATGGTACTGCTTTTTCTTTCTGCCATTTGTGCTTCCTCCTTTTATCCGAATAAATCAAGGACACCCTACTGATCAAAGCAGGATGTCTCAGCTTGTCGAAAAATGCTTTTTCGACAAGCTGGAGACTGCCGAGAAATGATGGCCGATGCCGTTTTCTTCGAGCGACAGGCGTACATAGGTACTCCAAGCGAGAAAAAACGACAAGCATAGAAACTTTCAGCGACATGGTTCGACACCATGTCGCTGAAATATAAATAAGAATCGATATAAATTTTAGAACAAATTTTTTCTGTTTAGAGTTTCTATGCGTTCGGGCGCATTTATCGACAGTCTGAGCGGACAAGGGTAAAAACTTGTCCGCTGTTTTCATGATATGATGTTACTTTCCATCTTTCCGTCAAGGAAGCACTGCACATACTCATTAAACTGTGCGCTTTGCTTTTTCGCAATGAAATGATCGCCGGGCATCAGCACTAACTTGGCGCCCGGTATCTCTGCGGCAATGAATCGCGTGTGATCGGTTCTGATCATGTCATTGGTTCCTGCAATGACCAAAGTTTCACAGCTGATCTTTTGCAGTTCCTCCGGTTTGATGTTCGGATCCTTTACCATTAATCCGAGAAGCTCATGCTTTCGGTTATGCTTGCCGAAAAGACCCGTCAGATAATACCCCACAACAATCGGAAGCTGAATCGAGGCTTTGACGCCGCGTCCGTCAAGATTGGCTCCGTTGACGATCAGCTTATTCACCATCTCCGGATATTTCAGGGCAAAAATCAGCGCAATATTTCCTCCGTCGGAAAAGCCCAGAATATGCGCCTTTTCGATACCTTTTTCCATCATAAAATCATGGAGATCCTCGGCAAACTGCCTGATGGTAAAAGGCCGATCTCCTCTCGGCGTTTTTCCGTGGCCGCGGGTATCCAAGGCAATGACTCGGTATCTTTGCGCAAAGAAGTCCGTCTGATGAATAAAATATTCCTTGCTCTCACCGTTGCCGTGAAGCAGAATCAGAGGCTCTCCCCTGCCCTTTTCTTCATAATTCAGCCGAATATCCATTTTATTTCAGCCTCCTGAGATATTCTTTTTGCTCCGGGGTGATTCGTCTGCTTTCCAACGATTTCTGTATAGCCTTTTTATGAACCCACTCCGGCAGACGGCGGGACTCCAAAATGCCGATCACACTGTCCCATTGCTTGCTCAGAGCCGTAGCGAAATACCAGGCAAGCGCCATATTGATATAGTATTCCTCGCTTTTGATGCCACAGAGCAAGTCAAGCTGCTCGGGCCTAAAATTTTCATCGAGATAATAATTCATCAGACACACGATGGCATAGCGCACCGCATAGACGCTTTCACTTGTGAGCCACTGTCTGATTTTCACCATCAGCTTTTCAGGCTCTTTTTTCAGCACCGGCGGCCGCATCATGTCGCAGGTCGCCCAGTTGTCGACATAGGGCAAAAACTGATCCAAAGCGGCAACACAGTCATCGAAGTCCTTGATTCTTTCAAGAAGAAAGGCGTGCAGGTTATTCTCCTCGTAATAGAAATGAGGCAGTTCCTCCAAAAACGCTCCATAACCGCCGAAGCGGTGAAGCTGACGGGCAAAGGCGCGAAGCGCCGGCGTCCTGACGCCGATGATGGCATCGGGATCGACATTGGGAATGAGCCGCGCATGAAACTGCCTGTAGGCTTCATCGGCCAGTGCAAACAGCTCGGCGCGGATTTCTTCGACGGTCATGCCCGGATCACCATCCCCACATGAAGCTGCTCTACCCTGTCACCCAGCTCCGATTGCAGCAAACGGAAAGCTCTTTTTCCCGTGCAGTGTCCGGTGTATATTTTCTCGACATCGGACTGTCTGAGCTTGTCAGCCAGGGCAAGAATCTGCTTTTGGGGTGCGGTATACAGATGAAAACCACCGATGACGGCATGAATCTTTTGGCCGGGGAAGGCGTATTTCACCTCGCTGATGATATTGTCAACGCCGCCGTGACAGCAGGAATTGAAAATGACCAGCCCTTTTTCCGTCTCAAGGACAAGGCTCTGCTCATGGGCGAAGCTGTCGGGCGTCCATTGGCCCTTTGTTCTGCGATACATTCCGGCCTTTCGGCCGATGCGATCCAGCCCCTGAGTATGGTGTGCGATGAGATGCACGCCCGGACAGAGCTGACAGTCATCGTCAACATATTCGATTCTCTCTGCGTATTGCTGCAGCGTACCTTTCTTGATGCCGATATACTTTGAGAAAAGCCAGTGCTTGCCATAGCAGTCCTCGGCGCAGTGGCGGCTGAGATAAAACTTCGCCCTGCCGTTGGTCTGAAAGAAAGCTGCCATACCGTCAGCGTGATCATAGTGTGCATGGGAAAGCACACCAAAATCCACCTGAGACAGATCGACCCCTGCCTTTTCGGCGTTAGTGAGGAAAACAGACCCGGCTCCCGTGTCAAGAAGAATCCCCTTGGAGCCATACTCTATGTAAACGCACAGTCCCCATTCACTCTGATAGGGCGCCTTGGCAATATTGTCGGCCAAAATTTCAGCTTTCATCATTCTTGTCCTTTTTCAGTTTTTTCAGAGGCGCAGTCACCTTATTGATAAAGCGGTCCAGCTTGGCAAATTCCGCTTCCGCCTTTTCGGCGTCGCGTTCCAGATTTTCCTCCATGTTGTAATAGAGCAGATCGCAGCCGCAATCGGGACAGTTCTGCTTGAGGTAGAAAATGCTCAGTTTTCTGCCGCATTTCGGGCATTTATTATCCATTTCAGCCTTCCTCCTTTATCTGCGCGATCTCGCCTCTGCGCTTGGCAAGCTCGGCGTTGATTTCAGCAATTTTACGGTTATCCAGATCATAGAATATATAAGGAATATTTGACAGCAGACCGAAAGCATTGGGCAGAATCGTAACCAGTGCCCACAGCCAGAATCGGGTATTGACAGTGCTGTTTTCTGCAAGCATCATATCCTGACCAACCTCTTGCAGTCCGATGAGAGGAATGATGGCCGTGGCGATGGCTGTGGTGAGAGAGCCGGTGAGCTTAGCGATGAAAGTCAGCAGAGAGAAAGCCGTGCCCTCATTTCTTTCGCCGGTTTTCCACTCCATATAGTCCACGGTCTCGCCGATCATCTTCGTGGGAATGACCATTCTGATGCTGCCGATGAAGCTGGTGAAAATACCCTGAATCGCCAAAAGCGGTACAATGACTTTAGGATCCGTGTAATGTCTGATGCCGATGAGGAAAGTAGTTCCCGTGACGGCGAATTTCAGGAATGACATGGCCACAACGATCTGCTTGGAGGACCAGCGTTTTTCCAGCTTGCCCATGAAGCCATAGGTAAACCAGCCGGCGATGGTTCCGGGTATTCCGGCCACCAGAGAAAGAGAAGCGATGCCAAGAGACAGTGCATAGTAATACTGGGTGAAAGCATCGGCAACGCCCTCAAAGGTACCAAGCACAGAAGCAATCACAATCAGAAGCAGATATTTATTTTTAAACATATAGCGGAAGCAATCTGAGAGCTTCGGCTCGTCATTGACATGAACAATTCTCTCCTTGGTGAAGATGCCCGAAAGGGAGAAGAGTCCCATACCGACGGTACCGCCGAGAATGCCTAAGATCAGGAACAACTGAGAAAGGGTAATGGGGATCATTCCACTTTTGGTCAGGTCAATTCCCAGAGAAATGATAATACCCGGAATTCCGCCGATGATACCGGAAAGGAATCTTGCGGACTTGATGACGCGAGAGCGATCGGCGGGGTTCGGTGAAATAGCCGCCGAAAGGCCCCAGAAGGGTATATCACCGATGGTATACATAAACTCCCAGAGGAAATAGGTGATGCACATATAGACGATCTTCAGGGTAGTGGATTCCACAGACTTGAGGAATTCCGCGCCGCCGAAGAAGAGAACAGTGGTGATACCCAGAGGGATCGGCACGAAAATCAGATAGGGTCTGAGCTTGCCGAAACGCGTTCTGGTGCGGTCAACGACGGTACCCATGAGAGGATCATTGAAAGCATCCCATATTCCCATGAAAAAGATCATGGCCGTCACGACCGGCGCCGGAACGCCCATAACCGTGACTAAGAAGAAGGTCAGTTGACCTCTGACCATGTTGTAACCGATGCACTGGCCACCGTTTGCAATTCCGTAGACCAGGGTTTCCTTGACGCCCACATACCTTTTTTCGGTCACATCGGTCCGGGCGATGGGTTTTTCAGTGTTCATGCTTGTTTTCTCCTTTTCTCCATTTGGTTCAGCAATAAACGGCGCCTGTCACAGCGATCAGGCAGTCGCTTTTTTCGTCGATTTTTCCCCATAGTTCAAGAGAATACCATTTCCCTTTCTCCGCGGTTATCACCGCCTCCCCTGCGCCGAAAGGCAGCTCGGCCGCCGTCTCAGAGCCGGAGGTGATAATCCTGATCCATTGGGGTTCGATCTGATAGTCGAGAGACATCCTGTCCGTTCTCGCCGTATCATAAATAATTTTCAGTCGATTCTCTCCCGGAGGCAGGCTGTCACCCACGGTCTTGCCGTCGCCGAAAGTAAATGTAAACAGCGGCCCGGCGGAAACCACGGTGCGGCCCCGGCGAAGAGCCTGATAAATGCCGTCGGCCGTCAGCACTTCCCCGGCGCAAACATAGGTGCAGGCTCCGGGAAAGATGTTATTCTTGTCGCTGTGCCAGTCTCTGCCCATGGTGGGCGCCATGTGAAAACCTTTGTCCAGCAGACTGTGCCACAGCGCCATGGCTCTGCCGTTTGGAATATTCATATAAGGACAGCCCTCTGACCAGACCTCCAGGTAGCTCACAAGGCTCCAATCCCTCACATGAAAATCCCAATGACCGCCGGTGCATATCGGCGTACCGAGCTGAAAGGGATGAGCAATGCCCACAATACCACCGGCTGCTTTCAAGGCTCTGATTTTTTCGTCGATATTGTCGGGCGAAGCGTCGCGCCAGTCCACATATTCCTGCGCGCCGAGCACCAGCATGTGGCCGAAATAAGTCGTCCACTCGATACCGCACAGAACGGGTAAGGGAGAATTCTTCGTTTCCGCCCAGCCGGAAACCGTGTTGTGATCCGTCAGACAGATGCCGTCGAGCCTGCGGCGGAGAGCCGTCTGTGTCAGTGTTTTCACCGTGAAATCACCGTCGCTGTGGCAGGTGTGACAGTGAAGCTCACAGGCGTGCCATTTTTCATTCATCGCTGTCACCTGCCTGTATCTCTATTTCACAGAAACATTCCTGCGTCACGACTGCATGAACATGCAGCACCAACCGCCACGGTCCCGCTTCGATCTTGCCGGGAAGAAATCCCGGCGAAGCACTGCTTTCACCGATCTCATGGTGCTGCCGGGGAGAATGACGGTGCGCACAGCCGCGGTAGCCCTCGGGATCGTCCAAAGAAACCGTAACCAGATTTTTCAGCTCCAGATAGGTTTCCCATGAGGGGTATTCGGCGGCGTAATCGCCGGCATCGCGCCGCAGACAGTCCTCGATTTTTTCTTTTGCCGCCTTGGGATCCTGCAAAATCTTCGGCGAATAGGAAAAATCCACCGTCAGCTTTTCGGCCGGCTTTTCCAGGGAAAAGGGAAAGATCATGTTGGTTTTTTCGTCCTTTTTCCCCAGCAGAACTTGGGTTTTTAAAAGCGTTTTCAATCAAATGCCTCCCTGATCAAAGCACAGCCTTATGTAGTTTTCCAGTATTTTGCATATTCAGCCCCATAGGCCTCCACGAGAGCCTTGGCAATGGGATAAGAGCAGACCAGAGGATGAACCGTCAGCGCCTTGACGGCGAGACTTTTGTCGTGCTTCATAATGGCCTCTACGGTCAGATTCTCATAGTGTTTGACGGCGCGAAGCAAATTCTTTTGCATATCAGGCACATCGGTGATCTTGTGCGCTTTCACGCCGTCCTTGCCCACATCACAGGTGATCTCGATCACATCGCTGTCATCGAGGAAGTCCAGGGCACCCTCATTGGGAACGGAGAGAACCATCTGCGTCTGTCCGCTGCCGCCGACGGCACGAATAAACTCCAGAGCCACCGAGGCATAGCCGCCGCTGTCAGGAGCCGCGATATATTCCTCGACCGTCGGAACAGGGAATTTCTCCTCTCGGGTCTTGCCGGTTTCAATGGAAAAATAGCTGTTTTCACGCATGGCATAATGGCGCATAAAGCAGGCAAAGGCCTTGTCAAAGTCACGGTCAATATCGATGGTTCTCATTTCACGAAGCATATCCTCATTGATTTCAAGGATTGTTTCGCCTCTTGTCTTTCCTCCGGAAAGAATACTGTTCACGGCTCTGTCGCGGTAATGATAAAAATAGAGATACTCATTGGGGAGCAGATTATCCGAGAGACGGATCAGCTCCGGTGTAAAAAGTCTCATTTCCGTGTCGGTATAGAGCTTGGGATTTTCCAGCACCTCACGGGTCATATCCCGGCCATCGAGGGTGAAATTCGTGAACCATGACAGGTGATTTAATCCGAAGCAGTCGCACTGAAGAGCCGGACTTCCGGTGATATTTCTCAGCTGACGGAGAAAGCCGCTGGGGGCGTCGCAGACGCCGTAAACATGGTCGAAGCCCATCGTCCGAAGAGCCTGAGTGACCAGTCCGCTAGGATTGGTGAAATTAAAAATCGGCGCACCGGGCTTTGCAACCTGATTGGCAAGAGCACAGTAATCCACGAGGGTGTGAATGCTGCGCAGAGCCATGGCGAAGCCGCCGGCTCCGGTGGTCTCCTGTCCGAGCACACCCTGAGACAGAGCCGTTCTCTCATCAAAGACTCTGCCCCGGTCGCCCTCGGCCCGAATGGTGGTGATGACAAAATCCGCGTCACGAAGAGCCTCTTCAGCACTTTCCGTCAGAGAAAACTGCAGCTTCGGATTGATCCTTTCGGCGATTCCTTTGGCAATTTTGCCGTAAATCCCGAGCTTTTCCGCGTCAATATCCATAAAAACCGTTTCCGTAATGCCCGTGGCTTCAGCACCCAGAGCAATGGACTTGGCAAGAAAAGGAGAGCGTACTCCTCCCCCGCCTAAGACAGTCAGTTTCATATTTGCGCACCTTCTTCCGAATAAAGAATATCATTTGAAGCAATGACCTTTCGGCAAAGCTCCCGGGGCGGAAAATCAAAAAGCAACCACCCGTGAGCCCTTTGGCCGGAAAGCTCATATCTCATAAACTCGCCGTTGATATATTCAGCACCGGGTTCCAGTGTACCCTCAAGAAAACTGGTGCTGAGAAAATGAATGAAAATGTTGTTTTGATCGGGCTTCGCCGCAGAGAGCGCCGGTTTGGCACAGCCACTCCACTTGCGTTTCGGCTCTAATGTATAGCGATCCTGCACCGTGACAGTCATTCCGCCGCTGCCGCAAAAGGTCACGGAGTCGTCCGACTTCTTTTTCTGATCCGGCCACACAGAAAGATCAAGGCCGCACGCGTTGTCGAGTGCGAACTTCTGTCTTATCCTGCAGCGGCGCAAAAGCACGATTTTGCCCCGCACCTCCTGCAAAATTGGGATCTGATCGGCGGTATACCAAATATCGTCGCCGACAACAAAATCCCTGTAAAACGCCGGAAAGAAATTTTTTGACTGCAAACCTCTGTCCTGTTTGATGCTCATGAGAATCGTTTCTCCGGGGTTTTCTGTCAGGAATTCCCGACAGATCTCCAAAACATCAGAAAATTTCATCTTATGCTTCTTTTCGCTGTCGGTGTAACAATCGGCCAAAGCATGAACCAGATAAAACGCTCCGCCTCTGCGGCAAAGGCGTATATCCAGAAGTCGGACGCCTGCCGCAAGCTGTTCGCCGATGCTCATACGCTGACACCGGGAAACATTCTCATGGCTGACATAAGCCGTACAGCTGTCATGGGTACCGAGAAGATT
>JAQXMV010000145.1 GCA_029013165.1 Oscillospiraceae bacterium
TACACGAGAGAAGCAGGCGTTCGCCGCCTCGAGCAGCTCATCGCTGCCCTTTGCCGCAAATGCGCCGTCAGACTCTCCGAGGAGCAAAAACGAATCAGTGTTACGGAAACGCTGATTCAGGAGTTTTTGGGCCCTGAAAAATTCAGCGCCGAAACCATCGATAAAACCGACAGCGTGGGCGTGGTCAACGGCCTTGCTTGGACAAGCGTCGGCGGCACCATGCTGCAGATCGAAACAGTTACCATGCCGGGAAGCGGCAAACTGGAACTGACCGGCTCACTCGGCGATGTGATGAAAGAATCGGCAAGAACGGCTTTGAGCTATATCCGCAGTGTGGCGGAAAAATACGGTATTGACAGCGAAGTCTTTGAGAAGCGTGATATTCATATTCATGCACCCGAGGGTGCGGTGCCGAAGGACGGTCCATCTGCGGGTGTGACCATGGCGACGGCTCTGCTTTCCGCCCTGACAGGCAGAAAAGTCAACCGCAAGGTGGCCATGACCGGCGAAATCAGCCTGACGGGTCGTGTAATGAAAATCGGCGGCCTAAAAGAGAAGTCCATGGCGGCTTATAAGGCCGGTGTCAATACTGTCATCATACCAAAAGAAAATGAACCGGACTTGTGGGAAATCGACAGCGTCATCAAAGAAAATGTCAGTTTTCTGCCGGTGACGAGACTGGACGAGGTTTTTGCCGCCGCACTGCAGCAGGATATCCGCGACGGCAGCTCCACAGTCAAATTTACACCCGGATCCATTCCCAATACAAGAAACAGCGGCAGGAGAAGAATCGATGAGATTTGAAAACGCAGAATTTGAAGCATCCTTTGGCCGGGCCGATCAGCTCAAGGCTTCGGATTTGCCCGAGATCGCTTTTTCGGGGAAGTCCAATGTGGGAAAAAGCTCGCTGCTCAATAAATTAATCGGCAGGAAATCGCTGGCGAGGGTTAGCTCTGTGCCGGGAAAAACCGTGACGGTGAATTTCTTTAACCTGAAAACCTGCAGACTGGTGGATCTTCCCGGTTACGGTTATGCCAAAGTACCCCACAGTGAAAAGCTGCGCTGGTCAGAGCTCATGGAGGCTTATTTCGGCAGCGGCAGAGATATCCGTCTGGTGGTTCAGCTTCTTGATATGCGTCACGGACCCGGCAAGCAGGACCATGAAATGATGGAATTTATGGCTCACGAGAATATACCTTTTGCCGTGGCACTGACTAAGTGTGACAAGCTGAATAAAACCGAAAGGCTCAGTCAGCTGGAAAAAATCTGCGGTGAAATTACACAATACGGCAACATCAGCGTGGTTCCCTTTTCGGCCACGAAAGGGGACGGAGTTCAGGAATTAAGAGGCCTCATTGAGAGAGCCTTGGGGGAGGAATAAACATGAAAAAACAGTTTGCCGACAGAATGAAAAAGAACCCGGTTATTGCCGGCGTCAAGGATATTGATAATCTTGATGACGCTCTCAATTCCGACTGTGAGATTATTTTTCTTCTTTGCGGCAGTATTTTCAACCTTGAGGAGGTCGTAAAAAAAGCCAAAGATAAAAATAAGATGATTTTTATTCATGTTGACTTGGTGGACGGCTTTTCAAAAGATGCGGTGGCACTGAAATATATCTGCGACAAGATTAAGCCCGACGGTATTGTTTCCACGAAAAACAGTCAGCTGAAAGTCGCCAAAAGCCTTGGTTTACTCACGGTACAGAGAATCTTTATCATTGATTCCCTGTCTATTGACACGGCAGTGAAAGCTTCCCAGATGATCGAGCCCGACGCCATTGAGATCATGCCCGGCATCATGCCGAGCATCACCAAGCGGATCAGTTGCACCCTTGATCTGCCTGTTATTGTCGGTGGACTTGTCAGTGAAAAGCAGGAAATCGAAAATGCTCTTCACAGCGGTGCGCTGGGCGTTTCCACCACGGCGAAAAAGCTCTGGGAGGTCAAGCTGTGATTGCGATCAGACAATACAGAGACAGCGACAAGGAATACTTGCGGAAAATTTGCATTGAGACTTCCAAGCTGCCGATCGAGACAAAAAAGCAAAGAGATTTTCTCTGCCTTGCCTTTAATGACTATTACACAGAGGTCGAGGGAGAAAACTGCTTTGTCGCCGTCAATGAAAAAGATGAACCGGTGGGCTATATCCTTTGTGCCGAGAATTTTGACAGATACTTTAAAATAATGAAAAAGTTCTATCTTCCGGATATCCGGAAGCTCGGTTTGAACCATTGGCTGATGATTCAGGGCGAAATTGCCGTTCATAGAGCATTCAGGAAAAAATATCCGGCCCATCTGCACGTTGATATTCTCGATGTTTGTCAGGGTCAGGGCGTCGGTACACGCCTGATGAACGAACTGAAAGAACACCTGAAAAGCAAGGGTATCCATCAGCTTATGCTTTCCTGCGGCGAGAGTAACAGACAAGCTGTCGCTTTTTACAAAAAGAACGGCTTTCAAATTATCAAAAAACTGGCGGGCAGCTGCATTATGGCCTGTGAATTTTAAACCGCGTTTTCTTTTGACTGAATATTCTCTCAAATTCCGTTAATAATAGACACAAAAGGAGTTGAGAGTTAATATGCTTGACAAAATAGCGTTGATCCTAACTATAATCGGCGGCATCAACTGGGGCCTGATCGGAATTTTTCAGTTCGATCTTGTCGCATGGATTTTCGGAGGTCAAAGTGCCATTATCAGCCGGATAATCTATACCATCATTGCGCTGGCGTCGATATGGTGTATTTCACTGCTTTTCAGCAACAGAGTAGAAGCCTCACAGGCAAAAGAATAACGATCAAAGTCGATGAAACGGAGCAGATAGGGTGTCTGCTCCGTTTATTGTTATGAAAAGATAAAGAACTGTAAATTCAAGCATTTTTTATTGATTTTTATCTAAGGGTAGGATATAATTATAAAGATTATACGGTTTTTTCGGAGGCGAAATTTCAATGGATATCAAACAAGTGTGTTTTGATCTTGCCAAAAGAGACGGAACACCCGGCGATGAGGGAGATATTGCCCGCTATGCTTCGTCGCTGCTTGAAAAATATATGCCATGCCGCTGCAATGCTCTCGGCAGTGTGATCGGCACTTTCGGCGGAAACGGTACGCATATTCTCCTTGACGCGCACATAGACCGTGTAGGCATGGTGGTGCGCGGAATTGACGAGAAAGGGTTTCTTCTGATCGACAGAGCCGGTGGTATAGATGCAAGAGTTCTGACGGGAGCTGAGGTTACGGTTCACGGCAAAGAAACGCTTTTCGGTGTGGTGTGTTCCGTTCCGCCTCATCTGCAGAAGAAAGACGGCAAAAACGATTCGGTAGACATCAGCACGATGGCTGTTGATATCGGTATGGATAAACAGGCGGCAGAAAAGCTCGTCGAAATCGGGGACAGAATCACTTTTCGCGACACTCAGTGCGAGCTTCTCGGCGGAAACATTGTTTCGCCAGCCTTTGACGACCGTTGCTGTGTCGCGGCGATCATCAGGGCAATCGACATGGTGAAAGATAAAATCAAAGCCATAAAAGTCACGGTGCTTTTCAGCACCGAAGAGGAGACCGGCGGAGCCGGTGCCGCCACGGGCGCCTTTGCTGTCGGCGCAGATTACGCCATAGCGGTCGATGTCGGTTTCGGCAGTGATCCTTATACCGACAGCAGTCAAACGATCACTCTCAGCAAAGGTCCCTCCATCGGTTTCAGTCCTGTCCTCGACAGAAGTCTGATCGCTGAACTCAA
>JAQXMV010000146.1 GCA_029013165.1 Oscillospiraceae bacterium
AGTGAGTGCAAGGAAATTTTTGCCAAGCTCCTGGGTGTTCCCACGAAAAATGTGATCGTCTGCGGTAATTCAAGTCTCAACATGATGTTTGACTATATCACCCAGTGTATGCTGACCGGCTCCGGCGCCGAGCCCTGGAAAGATCAGGGAGAGATCAAGTTCCTCTGTCCCTGTCCCGGATATGACAGACACTTTGCTATTTGCGAATATTACGGTATCAAGCTGATTCCGGTCGATATGACGCCCGACGGTCCTGACATGGACGCCGTTGAGGAACTCGTCAAGGATCCCAAGGTCAAGGGTATGTTCTGCGTGCCCAAGTATTCCAATCCCACGGGCGTAACCTACAGCCGTGAGACCGTGGAGAGAATTGCCGCCATGACGCCGGCGGCCACGGATTTCCGCATCATCTGGGATAACGCCTATATTATTCACGACCTGACGGAAAAGACCGACAAGCTGGATAATATTTTTGAGGTGCTGAAAAAATATGATCATGAGGATATGGTCATTGAGTTTACCTCTACCTCCAAGATCAGCTTCCCCGGCGCAGGCGTAGCCGTTCTGGCCGCTTCCGACAGAAATATTGACATGATCATTAGCCGTATGTCTGTGCAGACCATCGGCTATGATAAGCTCAATCAGTTCCGTCATGTCAAGTTCTATAAGAGCGTCGAGGGCATCAAAAATCACATGAAGCTCCACAGAAATATTCTGGCACCCAAGTTTAAGGCGGTGATCAATGAGTTCCGCAACAGCCTGGGCGAATATCAGATTGCGACCTGGACTGAGCCGCGCGGCGGCTATTTCATCAGCCTCGATGTCATGCCCGGCACAGCTAAGAGAGTTTACGATCTGTGCAAAAAAGGCGGCGTTGTGCTGACAACCGTGGGCGCCACTTTCCCATACGGTCACGATCCCAAGGATCAGAACATCCGGATCGCGCCCTCTTATCCGCCGGTTGACGAGCTCATCACCGCAACGAAGCTGCTGTGTGTCTGCGTGAAGTTGGCCGCCTGTGAAAAGCTCCTGAGTGAGGCGGAATAAGTCCCGGAGAAAATCTTCTTGACAGATGATTATCTCCTGTGGTAAAATAATCAAAATATTTCATCCGTTGACCGGGAGGAGTAGCTCCTGTGTTCTTCGTTCAGAGAGAAAGCGGTCGGTGTGAGCTTTCGGAAGAGCAGGTGTGAAGGTCGCCCGTGAGGACCGGGAAGAAGGCTTGTGAGCCAGTAGAACCCGGCGTGCGTCTGCGTTAAGGACAGATGAGTGCAGAGCCTCGGCTCTGAATTCAGGTGGTACCGCGGAATTTTTCTCCGTCCTGATTTTTCAGGACGGAGTTTTTCTTTTTCCATGGTCGGTGAACCGACTAAAAAACAAATTAACATGATCAGGAGTGATAAAAATGGCAAAAGAACTGGCAAAACAGTATGATCCGAAAAATGTTGAGGATCGTATTTATCAGACATGGCTCGATGGAAAATACTTCCATGCCGAGGTCGATGAAAAGAAGAAACCCTACACCATCGTGATTCCCCCTCCAAACATTACCGGACAGCTTCACATGGGTCACGCCCTGGATAACACCCTGCAGGATATTCTCATTCGTTTCAGAAGAATGCGGGGCTACGATACCCTTTGGCTTCCCGGCACGGATCATGCCTCCATTGCCACAGAGGCAAAAATCGTTGAGGCGATGAAAAAAGAGGGCGTCACCAAGGAGGATATCGGTAGAGAGGGCTTCCTGGAAAGAGCCTGGGACTGGAAAGCCCAGTACGGCGGCAGGATTATCGAACAGCTCAAGAAAATGGGCTCCTCCTGCGACTGGGACAGAGAGAGATTCACCCTTGATGAGGGCTGCAGCAAGGCGGTAAGAGAGGTTTTCGTCAACCTTTACGAAAAAGGTCTCATATACCGCGGCGAGAGGATCATCAACTGGTGTACTCACTGCAAAACCTCTATTTCCGACGCCGAGGTTGAGCACGAGGAAAAGGACGGTAATTTCTGGCACTTCCGCTATCCTCTTACCGACGGCAGCGGCTATATCGAGGTTGCCACCACAAGACCGGAAACCATACCGGGAGATACCGGCGTTGCCGTGCATCCCGATGACGAAAGATATCAGGCTCTCATCGGCAAGACGGTCATCATTCCCGTCATTGGCCGGGAAATTCCCATTGTGGCCGATTCCTATGCCAAGATGGACAAGGGTACCGGCGCCGTTAAGATTACGCCGGCTCATGACCCCAATGACTTTGAGGTCGGTCTGCGGTGTCATCTCCCTGTGCTCAATGTGATGACCGATGACGGCCACATGAATGAAAAGGCCGGTAAATACTGCGGAATGGATCTCATGGAGTGCCGCAAAGCGATCATTGCCGATCTTGACGCCGCAGGAGCGCTGGTCAAGATCGAGCCGACCAAGCATGAGGTCGGCACCTGTTACCGTTGCCACACAACCGTTGAACCGAGAGTTTCTAAGCAGTGGTTCGTTAAAATGGAACCTCTTGCCAAGCCGGCTATCGAGGCTGTCAGAAGCGGTAAGGTCAAGTTTATTCCCGAGCGCTTCGACAAGATTTACTACAACTGGATGGAAAATATCCGTGACTGGTGCATTTCCCGTCAGCTCTGGTGGGGACACAGGATTCCTGCCTGGTACTGCGCCGACTGTGGCGAGATCACCGTTTCCAGAGAAACCCCGACAAAATGCTGCCACTGCGGCAGTGAAAATATCACACAGGATCCCGATACGTTGGATACCTGGTTTTCCTCGGCGCTGTGGCCTTTCTCCACCCTCGGCTGGCCCGAAAAGACGCCGGAGCTCAAGCACTATTATCCTACCAGTACCCTCGTTACCGGTTACGACATCATTTTCTTTTGGGTTGCGCGCATGATCTTCTCCGCCTGTGAGCAGATGGGCGAAGTACCTTTCAGCACTGTTTTCATTCACGGTATTGTCCGTGATGAGCAGGGCCGCAAGATGTCCAAGAGCCTGGGTAACGGCATTGATCCGCTGCTGGTCATTGAGAAATACGGTGCAGACGCTCTGCGTCTGACCCTTGCCACCGGCAACAGCCCCGGAAACGATATGCGCTACAGCGAAAAGAAGGTGGAGGCTTCCCGCAACTTCGCCAATAAGATCTGGAACGCCGCACGATTTATTCTCATGAATCTCGGCGAGGAGGAAAAGGCTCCCCACATTCCGGCGACGCTTGCTCTGGAGGATAAATGGATCCTTTCCCGTTTCAATGCTCTTGTCAAAGAAGTGACGGATAACCTCGATAAGTTTGAACTGGGCGTAGCCGTTCAGAAGCTCTATGATTTCATTTGGGATATCTTCTGCGACTGGTATATTGAGCTGGCGAAGATCAGACTGCAGAAAGGCGGCGATGAAGCCGAGCAGGCTAAGGCGGTTCTGGTTTATGTCATGAGTGAGACGCTGAAGCTCCTGCATCCCTTTATGCCCTTCATTACCGAAGAAATCTGGCTCACACTGCCGCATGAGGGTGAAACAATCATGAAAGCACCCTGGCCGGTTTACAGTGAAGAACTGGTCTTTGACGAGGACGAGCAAAAGATGGACATGATCATGGACGCGATCCGTGCCATCAGAAACAGACGCGCGGAAATGAATGTTCCCCCCTCAAGGAAGGCCCATATTTATGTCGCTACCGATAAGCAGGAGGTCTTTTCGGCCGCCACGCTGTTTATGCAGAGATTGGCCTCTGCCGGTGATGTTACCGTCGGCGACAGCTTTGAGATCGAGGGCAGCGTCAGCATCGTCACCGCAGACGCGAAAATTTATATTCCCATGGGCGATCTGGTTGACTTTGAAGCCGAGAAGAAGCGCCTGAATAAGGAAAAGGAAGCGGCCAACAAAAAGCTCGCCCAGATCGAGGGCAAGCTGAGCAATCCCGGCTTCCTCTCCAAGGCTCCGCAGAATGTCATTGACGGACAGAAAGTCGAAGCCGAAAAACTCAGGGAAAAGATTAGAATGATCGACGAAAGCTTGGCACAGTGCAAATAAAAAATTCCCCGACTATTTCTGAAGTTTTCAGAAATAGTCGGGATTGTTTTTATTCTTCTATGTATTCAAATCTTTTGTAGACTTTGCCGTCTCTTTCCACAGTTTCATTCCACATGGCGGCGGGGCGTACCCACAGTCCGCCGTCACCGTAAAGGGCGCGGTAGATCACATAATCCTCCAGGGTTTCGCTGTGCTTTCCCACGCCGATCACTTCGTATTCGTTGCCCTTGAAATGACGGTATTTTCCCGGTTTTATCTCCATCAATCAGCCCTTCATCTTTCCGTGATATTTGATCAGGTTTCCGAGGAAGCCGATCAGGAGAGCCAGAAGAATCAGCGGCAGGAAAAGCAGAACGCACAGGACAAGAACGATAATGATCGGCAGCCCTTTTTTGCTCTTGATGAAAGCCGGCTTGATCATGCTCTCACCGGGGAGAGCACCCCAAAGATGAAGCACAGCCTTTTCGTCACAGATTCCTTTGTTATAAAGCAGCGGTTCCACGAGGCTCTGCACCGATTCGGCGCCTTTCAGGAGCTTACCGATCTTGATGCCGAAAATGGCAAGGACGCTGTCGATAATGGCAAGGACGCCCATGGTGATTTTATAGTAGGCGGTGTCGGGCGTATAGGGACTGTCGCCGCCGTAAAGACCGGAAACCAGAGAGATGATGAAGTCAACGATCTTTTCCTCTTTGATGGCGGCATAATCCTGCTTTTTCAGGCCGGATTCTTTGCGGCAGAGCTTGGCAACGGTGCCGATTTTCAGCTTGTTCAGCAGCTTGGCAAAGGGCTTGATGATCCAGCCGATTTTATATATCAGCTCTTCTTTGACGCTGAAAGCCGTGGCAAGACGGGCCAGCTCGGGAATGTCGCTGCCGGCGGCAGTGATGACTCTCTTGATCATGCCGAAAAATTTATCCTCCAGGTGATCTTTCAGCTCCTTGCCCTCGATTTCAGCTTTGACATCGACGCTGGAAACATCGACAGTGCCCTCGGCGGGGCAGAAGGTGACCTGACGGAAGGTGGCCGGATATCCCACAGCGGCAGCGGTGGTAATGTCGTAAAAAATCTTGCCTTTTTCGGTGTACTTGTAAGAAATATCCTGCATATGGGTGTGACCGGTGAAAATGAAATTCACACCCATTTCCGTGAATTCGTCGATTCTTTTTTCGGCTTCGCCCATGATGTTGCTTTTGCCGATGATGGTGTAAAAGGGCGAGGGGGACAGCAGGGGATGATGGGTCATGGCGATGACAAATTCGCCGCATTCCTTGGCCTGTCTGACCTGATCGCTGATCCACTCGAAGCAGTCATCGGAAAAGCCGCTGGCGCCTTTATGATTCTGGTCGTCATTGAGGGCAAGAAGTCGGTAGCCTTCGCAGAGCCTGACGGCATAGGACATGCTTTCTCTATGTACTGACAGAGCCTGATCGGGGCCGAACTCACGGTAGAGGTCAAAAAGCTCCGCTCTCGGTACGCTGGGCACCTTGATTCTCTCGCTGCCCTCATAGCGATAGCACTGATCGTCGTCGGTGTAGTCGTGGGTGGCGGTGATGACAAAGACCTTTTTGCCGGCTTCTTTCAGTGAACGCAGAATTTCTATTATACCCTCGTGGCTGGGTCTTTCGGCCTTGTTGGTCAAGTCTCCGCTGACGAGTATGATTTCACATTCGTCCTGTTTCAGCTGTTCTGCCAGGGAAGTCAGAATCTCCCGGCTGTAATAAAGATCGTTGGGTGTTTTGGCGTTGTCTTTGAAAAAAGCCTGACCCTCGCAGCCCATTTCACGGGAATAGTAGTGGAGATCGGATATGATGTTCAGCTTCAGCGGTTTGATGTTTTCATACATTTTGATTTCTCCCTTTTTCTGATGGTGATTTCATGTTCCTTTTGGCCGCCGGGCAGTGTGACAGCCACGGCGCCGTCGGTGCAGTCACAGACAGTCGGCTCGGAGTTGAGAAGAACCTCGTAATCGAAGCCCTCTTTCATAACGGCCAGAAGAGAGTATTTTTCATTGCTGCCGTAATACTGCAGGCGGATATTGGCCTCGGTTTTGTCCGGATTAAAGCAGACCTTTTTCAGATAGGTGTCAAAGCCCGTGTTCACCGTTCCCGGTGAATAATAGGCTTTCAGCCACAGAATCAGCGGCGTGGAAAGTCCGCCGAAATTATGGAACCAGCCGCCGCAGCCGGTGACGACATTGACCATTTCAAAGGTATAATAGGTGTCGTCCACCTCTCGTTTCCAGATATTCAGAGCCAGATGGGCGATCTCCCGGGCGAAGTCCGCTTCGCCGCAGTCCAGCATACTTTTCCAGATGAACCACTGGTGGGGGAACCAGATATTGCCGTTCCAGTAGCCATTGATTTTGAAATATCCGGCACTTTTATCCACGGCACTGATGCCAAAGGGGGAGTGCATCTCCTTGTCGCTTTTCAGGTGAGCGAGGATTCTTTCTTTCTGATGGTCACTGCAGGCGCCGGCAATGAGAGGATAAATGCCGTCAAGACCTTTGTTGAGGTTTTCTCCGTCAGGGGTTTTGTATTGCTGCAGCGGTTCATAGTTTTCTGAGTGCAGAACATAGCTGTAATAGCCGCTTTCCTCGTCCCAGGAATATTTATCCAGCGCCTCGGTAAGCCTTTGGGCGTCCTTTTCGTATTCCTCCCGGTCGGCGCCTCTGCCCAGCCGGTCGGCGAGAATCGAGAGGATTTTTCCGAAGCGGATGACCTGAGCCGTCGTGATGACAGGCGAAGCCTTGTCACGGAGATTGTCTTTCATCATGGCCACCTGGGCCGGATAATCGTCCATGCCGCTGGTGGAATAAAAATAATCGTAGGTGGTCAGCAGTCCGCTTTTGAATTTCGCTGTGGTGGAGCCTCTGATTTTGCCGCAGAGAAAACGGTAATACAGTCTCGCTCTGTCATAATAGGCAGAAATGATCCGCTGTTTGTCGTCGGCTTTCTGAATCATTTCATAAAGCTGATAAATCTGCACGGGAACCGGAGAGCCATGGTGTAAGAAAGCATAGTCCTTGTTGCTTTCGTCGCTGAGATAGGTGTCGATGATGTACTCGGCAAAGGGTGGCGCGATCTCGTTCATGCCCAGGCCAATGAAGCCGCTGTCCCAGGTGTAAAGGCAGTCCCATCTTTTGCCCGGCGTGTGATGAATGATGTATTCGCCGTATTTATAGATGGGATAGACCACATTGGTCATCACCGTCGCGGCAAGGATCTGATTGCTGAGTTTATATTTCATGCCGCTTTCGTTGAGGTCGAGATCAATGGCAGTGGCCTTTGCTTTTTGATAAATGCTTTCATACTCCGCTTCGCTTTTGTAGGAGGCTTCGCCGAGGGAAATCACAGCATATTCGGCCTTTTTCTGACCGGGCTCGATGAAAACTGTGTGACTGATAGCGTTGTGAAAAAAGCCGTTGTCGCTGTGTTTTCTGTTGAAAGCACCGGTAAAGCTCTCGGTGACATCGTCAAAGGTTTCGTCGGCGTTGGAGAGCCTCGCGGTCATGCAGTCCTCCAGTGCGCCGGTCTCGATGGCACGGAAACGGGTGTTGTCATCAAAAATCCTCAGCCGGTATTCGCCGGTGATGTTTTCATATCTGAGCTTGGTCAGATATCCCTTTTCCTGCTTTTCACATTCGGTTTCCGGGACGAAATTGACGGGCACGGTAGTGACCTTAATTTCCTCTGCGTCCTCTTCTTCACAAATGGCCAGAAAATCAAACTCGGCTGCGCCGGTTCCGAGAGACACAAATTCCAGCTTCATTTCGCCCTTTTCGATTTTTCCAAGGAAAAGTTTCGCGAGCTTCGGCTCGTCGGTGGGGGGCAGCAGCAGCTCCTGTCCGTTCACGGCAAAGGAGGCGGTGTTTTCGCTGTTTATATAATGAACGCCTACCTGTTTGCCCTGCTCGTAATGGATATCGCTGGTGCGGTAGCGAAGCACCAGCACCGCATTTTCAAAGCTGTCGTTCAGTGAAAGCGTATAACTGACCCGGTCATTTTTTTCTCCTCCGAAAGGGTTGATGACCCGATGAGGCATGTGCCATTTTTCGGCTCTGTCGCCGAGTCCTTTTTCCCCCACGAAGCGTTTGTCGATAAATTCGCCTTTTTTGCGACCGTCTGCGTTTTGCTGATCCCAGGGCCTCGGGGTGTTGTACTGATAGTCGTCATAGTCGCAGGCGTCTTGATATGCGCATTTTTCCGGCAGTGTAAGCTCGGCGTAGCTGTCACGGGGATACTCGATAGAAGAAAAATAATTGACAACACAGTTTTTGATGATATCGGAGTTGTTGGTGAATTCCGTCCGAACCAGATAGCTGTTATCCGTCAGCTTTGTGTAGGACACATCGGCATAGACTCTGTCTTTCCATTCCAGATCATAGCGAAAGCTGTAAAAGCCGTAATCGGGACTGCTCAGCCAGGGGTGATAAGAGCAGGGGAGGGTGACATTCGGCACCTTAATATCAAAGGCGGAAACGGCCGGCGCTACGCTGAGATCGAAGCGGATTCCGGAATATTTGCTGTGCCGGGCAATGTGGGAAATGCCGGCATATTTTTTTGAAAACGGTCCCCAGCCGTTAAAAAGTGAAGGTTTATCAGTCATCGGAACAACACCTCTCTGAAAATGGTAAAGACAAAACATATACGAATATATTATAGAAATTATACAATATATGGTATTTTCATGTCAACGGCTTTTCATCAAAAAAATACAGTTGACGACAAACACCTTTGCGCAGATCACTTTTTCCGGTAAAATGATAACAGGGCTTTCGCATTTTTTAGAGAAAAACAATTTTTGAAGAAAAAAACTGTGAATATTTACGAAAATCTCTTGCTTTTTGTTTCACACAGTGATATAATCAACACGAATTAAATTATTGATTTCATCGGAGGTAATTCTTATGAAAAAGTTTTTAGCCTTATTGCTTTCAGTGCTTATGCTGTTCTCGTGCCTTTCCGTAGGCTCGATGGCTGCAGACGGTACCGCTCCGGTTGCTGTGAATGATTACAGCGCTTATTGGAAAAAGAATGGCGGACCGACTGACGAAACAAAGCAGGTTCTCATGGTTTTTGAAATCGGCAACGGTACACTGAAGAATACATACACGGTTTATGATCCTGCTACCCGTGAATACACTAACAAGGCCAACCTGACCGGTACCTTTGTCAAGGTGCCCTCCGGTCAGTTTGATATGAGACCTGGAGATCAGGTTCTTCTTCCCGCCGTTAACGGCTACGGCAACTATAACTTCAACAGTTGGACATGCAGTCTTGACGGTATGCCCTATCAGGGTGGCGGCGCCTATGAGATTCCCGAGGGAACCACAGCCGGTATCGTTATCACCTTCACTGCGAACTACCTTCTTCAGCAGCCCACCAACCCCGGCTCCGCTTACAATCAGTGGTTTGAGGGCAGCAACCCCGTTGCAGATAAGGCTACCCAGACTGTTCTTTCCTTCGATATCAACGGCGGTGCACTGATGAACGGTGCTTATGTATATGACACGACAACAGGTGCTTTCGTTTATACAGAGGGCATCACCGGTATGTACTATATGCTTCCCCAGAATCAGGAAGCTCAGAGACCCGGCTACTACATCACCCTGCCCTATGTACAGGCTCCCACCAATTCACAGTTCACCGGCTGGTATTGCTACGCTGACGGCAAGACCTATTCTCCCGGTTCTTCATGGCAGATTCCTGCCGGTTCAGCAGGTACCATCATCGAGTTCAGAGCTTTCTATGCTCCTGCCAGCGTTGAAGAGGATACCATTACCAAGGTTATGAACATCCTCATCAAGGTCTTTGGCGCCATCATCGGTATCGTTCTGTATTCCGGTGACACCGAAGCCGGCGTTGCTCTGATGCAGAAAGTTCTCGGCGGTATCTTTTAATTGATACTTGAACGGACAGATAAAAAACCACCCTTTGGGGTGGTTTTTTTGTTATTCTCACGGGAACGAAAACAGAGATTCTCGGCGTTGATGACGAGAAAAAAAGCGGTATGCCTTTCGGATACCGCTTTCTTTATTATGAACATCAGGTCCGCTTTTACAGCTGAAAATCCTCCGGTGAAAAGTCCGTGTGAATCATCTGCTGCTCCGGCTTCCTGCGCAGAGGATCATATTGGTATTTGCGGCAGGAGTCGTCAAAGGCAACCGCACCTTTCTTGTCGCAAAGTACCGCGCCGTCTTCGGTTATCCGCGAAAATTGGCAGGTGCCACATTTGGCGGCATAGTTTTTGGAATTAAAGAGCTTTTGTTTCATATATTGTCATGCCTTTCATAAAAATGCTTGTGGGGTAAGAATATCTCATTTGAGGATTGGTACACCGTTATCGCCAAAGGAGACTTTTTTGATTCTTGTGTGGCGGCAGGGATCGTAAAGAGATTCCTCGCAGTAGGTGCCGCACTGTCCCTGAAGATGGGATGCAGGCCGTGCATGGTATATCAGCAGTAGATCACCGTTTTCGTCAGTCACAAAGCTGTTGTGACCGGGGCCTGCCTCGCCCTCAAGATCGGAAGTGGAGAGAACCGGTTCGTTCTCCTTGTGCCAGCTTTCGGGATTCATCAGATCAGCGTCTGCGTCGGCGCTGAGCCTGCCGATGCAATATTCGGCTCCTGTGCCGGAGGCCGAAAAGAAGATATAGACTTTTTTGTCTGTCTTCAGGATGCTGGGGCCTTCGTTGACGCGGTGTACGACTTTTTCCCAGTCGTATTCCGGTTTGGATAGCAGTATCGGTTTTTCCTGTAATTGCCAGGGCTTTTCCGGGTCGATCCGCGCCATGAAAAGGGAAGAGTCGCCTAAAATCTGTGCCCAGATGAGAAAGTGTTCTCCCCGATGACTGAAATAGGTCATGTCCAGAGAAAAATTCGTAAAGGAAATCGGATCATCAGCACAGGCGCGCATCATGCCTATTTCTTCCCATTGGTCTCTGACAGGATCCTCACCGCAGCACCGGAGAACATAGGGGCGGATATGCCAGATGTCCTCTTTGTCAGCGGCGGCGAAAAAAATATACCATTTTCCGCCGATGAGGTGGAGCTCCGGCGCCCAGATGTGCCTAGCCATGGCTCCGTCGCTGTGCGCTTGCCAGACGGTGTGTTCCTCGGCTGAGGCAAGCTCCGCCACCGTCTTCGCCGTACGCAGAATGATACGGTCATATCCGTTTTCGGCGCTGCCTACAGCAGGATAAGAAGCCGTGAAGTAGAATTGATCGTCAGGCGCTCTGAGAATATAGGGATCAGCGCGGCAGGTAATAAAAGGATTCTGATAGTCAGCCATAATCCGCCTCCGTTGTTTTCTTATGGGAGTATTTTATCACATGCACGGGATTTTGACAAGGCAAATTGAATGACAGACGCTTTTGTCAGTAAAAAACTTGAATTTCGGCGGGATTTATGGTATACTGCTATAAGACAAATTGTAACAATTTTAAGGTTGCAAAAAGGAGGTAGGCGGCAGATTGTAGAATCTGACTGCGGTAGAAAATGATACTGAATGATTTGACCAAGCTGAAAAATTTAAAAGAAATGATTGATTACGGTGCGGAAAATTTTGCCGACCGTGACTTTATGGAGTACA
>JAQXMV010000147.1 GCA_029013165.1 Oscillospiraceae bacterium
TGTCGCTCAGATCCAGCAGATCTTGAAAGATTTGATGGGTGACATCTCCGACGGTTCGACCTGTATCTACGGCAGCATTGCTAAGGTTATGGAAGAACTGACCGGCGTTTGGAATGATACTATCGGTGACGACAAGGATCATGAGGACGCCACAGGTGAAGCTGAGGAAACCCTGAACTGGTTCCAGAGACTCCTGAAGAAGATCAAGGAATTCTTCCAGAGAATCTTCGGTATCTTCAAGTAATCCCTGCGACTTCGGTTGTCAGATGAAACAACACAGATCCCCACCTCTTCGGAGGTGGGGATTTTTGCATATTGGTTAAGGACGTGGTCTTCTCGTCAGTGGGAAATGACTTTCCCGGTGGCAGGTGGTGCTGATCCGTTTGTGGGGAGGAGATGGGAGGGCGCCGACCCCGCCGCAACCGCAGGGCGGCTGCGATGCCGTCACCCGTCAAGGGCGACGGCAAGCCCGGAGTGCCTCCGGGCGCGGGGTCGGCGCGTGCGGTTCAGCACAGCCTCTTTTCTTTCACTGACCTTCACTACTCCTTGACGGAGGGGAATAAGATTGTCCGCCTCGAGAAAACACAGTGGTTTTTCCGCGGCGATTCTTTCTTTTTTGCAGGACTTTCCACGCGACCTTTTTCAGCGTTTCTACTTGCAAAAACGCAGTATAATTGCTATACTTATAGACAGAATGTTATTTAGGAACCTCTGAATCAATCAGGCACAGCATAGGCTTTGATTGAACCGGAGCTACCTAAATGGGAGGTATTTTACGATGGAAAAGCAATTCCCGATCTGCACAGTCCCTGCGGCAGAAGTCGCAAGAGTCAAGGCCATGGGCTTTCTGCGGGACAAGACAACAGAGGATAAATTCAACTGCCGCGTTCTGACGGTGAACGGCAAGGTAGGCGCCGATTTTCTGCGCCATGTGGCCGAGGCGGCGGATCACTTCGGCAGCGGCGAGGTGGCCTTTACCTCAAGACTGACCTGTGAAATTCAGAGCGTACCCTATGAAAATGTGGACGCACTGGTGGAGTTTTTACACAGCAAAGGCCTCGAGTGCGGCGGCACCGGTGCCAAGATTCGTCCTGTTGTTTCCTGCAAAGGCACAACCTGTCAGTACGGTCTCATCGACACCTTTGAGCTGTCGAGGGATATTCACGAGAGATTTTTTGATGGCATGAAAGATGTCAAACTGCCCCATAAATTTAAGATTGCTGTCGGCGGCTGTCCGAATAACTGCGTCAAGCCGGATATCAATGACATCGGCGTCATCGGACAGAGAGCCCCTCATGTCGACACGGAAAAATGCCGCGGCTGCAAGCTCTGCGAAAAGACCTGCCCCGTGGGCGTGATGAAGGTGACAGACAAAAAGGCCTATGTTGACCCTGAGATCTGCAACCGCTGCGGCAGATGTATTCCCTCCTGCAAGTTCGGTGCCCTGAGCATCGAGAAAAGCGGTTATAAGGTATGTATCGGCGGCCGCTGGGGCAAAAAGGTGGCCAGAGGCATTCCTCTGCCGAAGATCTTTGAAACCAAGCAGGAGGTTCTCGATGTGATCGAGAAAACCATCAATTTCTATAAAGAAAACGGTGAAAAGGGCGAGCGTTTTGCCGATACTATAGCCCGTATCGGTTTTGAAAATGTGACATCGGTCATATTGGGTACACAGGCATGAAGAAAAAGACAGCGTTCCTGACCATCATCGCTTGTCTGCTGATTGCGCTTTTCGCGCTAAGCTCCTGCGGTGAAAAGAAAGACAATCCGAACACGGAGAACGGGTATAGCTTCACCGATTCCACCGGCAAGACGGTGACACTGGCGGCGAAGCCGACAAAAACAGCGGTTCTGTTTTCCTCTCTTGCGGATATCTGGAAAACTGCCGGCGGTGAGATCGCCGTGACGGTAGGCGAAAGCGTCGAGAGAGGCTTGTGTGATGACAGTGTGATCCTCGTGGATAAGGGCGCCGGAAAGACGATTGACATTGAGGCTGTTGCGGCCAGCGGTGCGGATTTTGTCATCGGCTCTGCCGACATCGAGGCGCAGAGTGACGCGGCGGCACAGCTTTCCGCCATGGGTATTCCGACAGCCTGTTTCCGCGTGGATAGTTTTTCCGATTATCTCAGTGTGCTGAAGATCTTTACGGATATCCTCGGCACAGAGGAAAACTATCAGCGCTACGGTGAGAATGTGGAAAAGGAGATCAAGGCACTCCTTTCCGCACAGGTTCAGTCAGAGCAGTCTCCCTCGGTGCTCTTCATTCGCTCCGGCAGCAGCAGCCGCAGTGCTAAGGCGAAAAAGGCCGACGATCATTTCGCGGCCAAAATGCTCGAGGAACTGGGCTGTCAGAATATTGCCGATTCGGCTCCGGTGCTGCTGGACGGCCTGAGCCTGGAAGAAATCATGAGCGCCGACCCGGAATATATCTTCATTTCGATCATGGGCGACGAGGAGGCCGGCAGAAGCTATATAACCTCCCTGCTGAGGCAGGAGGGCTGGAAAGAGCTGTCTGCCGTCAAAGAGGGCCGTGTGTATATTCTGCCGAAGGATCTGTTCCAGTTTAAGCCCTGCGCTCGCTGGAGCGAGGCCTACAGATATCTTGCGGATATCCTCGGCGGCGAAATCAAAGGAGATAACCTTGAACAGTCATAAATTCATCAAATCAGCATACGGTAAAATCAGCCTTATGCTGATTTTGCTTATCATAGGCGTGATATCCCTGCGGTTCGGTTCCGCGTCGATGTCGGCGGCCGAGTTTTTCCGCGCCCTGTGGGGTGACGGCGGAAAAAATACCGTCATTCTGTATTCTCTTCGTCTGCCGCGGATTCTGGCGGCGGTGATCGCCGGTGCGGGGCTGTCCCTCAGCGGCATACTGTTGCAGGCGGTGACGGGTAATTCTCTTGCCTCACCGAATATTATCGGCGTCAATGCCGGCGCAGGCTTTGCAGTGATTCTGTCGCTTTTCCTTTTCCCGACTGCCGTCTATTTCAGGCCTTTTGCGGCTTTTGCCGGTGCATTCGGCGCCACCTGTCTCATCGTGGCCTTTGCCTCGCGCATGAGAGCCTCGGCTTCTTCGGTGATTATTGCCGGTATCGCCGTGACCACGGTGCTGAGTTCCTGCATTTCCTTTTTGTCCTATTTTGACGCGGATCTGCTGTCGGGCTATAGCTATTTTTCCGTGGGCGGTCTTTCCGGCGTGGGTTATAGGGAACTGATCGTGCCGGGCATTCTGGTCGGCCTTTGCCTTGTTGTGACGGCGGCCTTTGCCGGGAAGATTGATACCCTTTGTCTGGGTGACAGCATAGCACTTTCTCTGGGCGTGAATGTGAAAGCACTGAGTGTACTCTGCCTGGTGATCGCCAGTCTTTCTGCGGCGGCGGTGGTGTCTTATGCTGGACTGCTGGGCTTTGTGGGCCTTGTGGTGCCGCATATTTCTCGTAGACTCACCGGCTCCTCGGTGAGGGAGCTCACGGCAGTGGGCGCCCCGGTGGGCGCCATATTGGTGACGGCGGCGGATTTTCTCGGCAGGACGGTTCTTCGTCCCACGGAAATCCCCGTGGGTATCCTGATGTCCTTTATCGGCGCGCCGTTTTTGTTTTATCTGATGGTCAGGAGGTCGAACCGTGCTACAATTTGAGAATGTTACCGTTACGGCAGGAAAAAAGGAACTGCTCAAGGCCGTCAGCTTCGCTGTGCGGCCCCATCGGATCACGGCACTTATCGGCCGAAACGGCAGCGGTAAATCCACGCTGCTTTCCTGCGTGAATCAGTCGAGAAAATACACGGGAAGCGTGTATTTCGGTGATAGGGATATTCGGCTGATGTCTGCCAGAGAAAGAGGAAAGCTGATTTCCTTTTTACCGCAGATTTTGCCGTCACCGTCGATCACCGTGGAGGAACTGGTGAAGCTGGGTCGCTGTCCTTATCAGGATATCGGCAAACGAATGACGGATAGCGACAGGGGGCATGTGGACGAGGCGATGGAAAGCATGGGAATAAAGGAGATCCGGAATAAATATCTCGGGGAGATCTCCGGCGGCGAGAGACAGAAAGCCTATATTGCCATGGTTTTGGCGCAGAATACCCGGGTGGTGCTCTTTGATGAGCCGACGACATATTTGGATATCAGCTTTGAAAAAGAGTTTCTGAGCCTGCTGCAGACGCTGAAAAGTAAGCATAAGAAAACGGTGCTGACGGTGATGCACGATCTGACGGGAGCTTTTGAGGCGGCAGATGATATTGCGGTGCTGGAGAACGGCAGGCTTGTTTTCAGCGGAGAGAAACAGATGTGCGTGGAAAGCGGCGTCATTGAAGAAGTATTCGGCGTCAAGAAGTATGAGTATCTCGACGGCGAAAAAAAGAAGATCCTCTTCAAATAAAGAAAATCAAGAAAAGTTTCGCTCAAGCCTTTTTAAAGGCTTGCGGGGTCAAGGGGCAGAGCCCCTGTCGCGCTTCGCAAAGCGCGAAATGCCCTTAACCAAAAACAATCTCTGCGCTGGCGGCAAAAGAAAAAATACTCACTCAAGCGCAGGAAGGGAGGAACGAGAGAAATGCGGGGCATTTTTCTCGTTCCGTGGGAAACCCTCGCCGGGGGTTTCCCGATGAAAAGGGCAGATGCTTCTTTGTAAAAGACGGACTTGACC
>JAQXMV010000148.1 GCA_029013165.1 Oscillospiraceae bacterium
AGCGACATGGTATCGAACCATGTCGCTGAAAGTTTCTATGCTTGCCGTTTTTTCTCGCTTGGAGTACCTATGTACGCCTATCGCTCGAAGAAAACGGCATCGGCCATCATTTCTCGGCAATCTCCAGCTTGTCGAAAAATACTTTTTCGACAAGCTGAGCAGTGCGGAGATTCCAAACTGCTGCTTTCGACCATTTTATGGTATTGACTGTGTGATCTTGTATCCGTCTGATGGATATGCTATAATGCAGACAAAGAACTTCCGACAGATTCGCTGAGAAGCCGGTAAGGAGGAAAAATGGGTTGGATTGCTAAAAACATAAAAATGAAGCCCTTTATGGAAATTCTTTTCGACGGCGAAGAACGACCCCTTGACAAATGGGGCAATACCGCCATCTATGTCGCCTATCGGCGGGTCTCCACCGATAAACAGGCGGAGGAGGGTTTTGGACTGGAAGTCCAAAAAGAAGATATTGTCCGATATTGCCGTCAGCACGATATTCAGTACTGCATCATGCTGACCGATGACGGTTACACCGGCACCAACCTGAACCGTCCGGCTATTCAGTATTTCATACAAATGGTTCAGGATTATAACGCCGGCTACAGCCATATCAAGGCAAATTCATTGATCGTTTCCCGTCTGGACCGTCTCGCCCGTGCGCTGAGCGTCAATCTGCAGTTTATTCAGGATTACATTCTCAGCGCGAGAGACGCCAAAAACAGCCTGGTCAACACCAATGAAGAACCGATCAATTTTATCTCCATCGCCGAGCCCTTTTGCCGTGTGGATCCCGAAAACCCCACATCAACACTGATGTTCAATCTTTTCGCTACCCTGGCGGAATTTGACAGAGGGCAAATCGTGACCAAGCTCAAGCGGGGACGCAACAAACGAATCGAAGGCGGCAAATGGCACGGCGGCGGCAATGTGCCTTACGGCTACCGCTACGATCCCAAAATCGGAACGCTGGTGGTCATACCGGAGGAAAAGGAAAAGGTTCAGGAAATTTTCCGGCTCTATGTGGAGGAAAAAATGCCGCCGCAAAAAATCGCCGACCGGCTCGGCTTCAAGGGCGACAAAATCATCACGCAGATTCTCAAGCGCAGATCTCTGCTGGGTTATGTCAGTGTGGACGGCAAGGAATACAAGGGACTTCACGAGCCGCTGATCAGCGAGAGCCTCTTTGCAGCGGCACAGGAGGAAATGATACTCCGTTCCGTGGTCAGAGGAAAACCCTGCTATCTGCTGACAGGACTGATCTACTGCGGCGAATGCGGAGCCAAAATGCGATATCAAAAATGGGGCAAAAGCGGAGAGTGCAAGATCATCTGCTATTCCCAGCAGCCCTCGAAAATGAAGCTGGTCAAGGATATCCACTGCCAGAATGAAAAATACTGGCAATCGGATATTGAGGACGCCGTCATCCGGCAACTGCTCCATGCCAATTATATCGGCAACAAAAACAATGTGAAGTCCGCGACAAACTATAACATTACAGAAAATCTGAAAAGAGACATCGAAAGAGAAAAAGAGAGCCTGAAAAAACTCTTTCAGAGCTTCTCCTATGCAGAAGCTGACGACGATGACAGCCTGAAAGAAATCATTGAGGAAAAAAGAGAAACCATCAGACGGTATACCAAGGCTCTGCATGACGAAGAAGAAAAGGAAGTGCTGACCCGAAAGGTTATGGCCGTGAAAGACAAACTGCGTTCCCTTGCCGGATCCTGGGACTATATGACGCAGCAGGAACGCCAGAGCGTCTGCCGGGAGCTGATCGAAAAAATCGTCATTCACAAGGGCGGAACCGTCGATGTTCATCTGAGGCTGGAAAAGTACCTTTTCGCCTCCAATCAAAAAGGATAATCTGTATTTTTCGACTTTCGATTGTCGTTCCAATGATTATCGGCGAACTGCGTCGATATCTTCGTGATTATGCTCCCATTCGGGTGAGCCGTTCCATGCGCGACACGGCCTATCACGCCATGAAAATCAAGGAGAGAATCATCAATGAAACCCAGCGTGAACCGACAGTCGAAGAAATTGCCAAAGAAATGGGCGTAAAAAAAGAAACGGTGGTCATCGCCCTTGAGGCGATTGTGGATCCCGTTTCCCTCTATGAGCCGGTTTATTTCGACGCCGGCGACACCATATATGTGATGGATCAGATCGGCGACAGCAATTCGGATATCAACTGGATTGATGAGATCCTGCTGAAAAAAGCGATCAACGATCTCGGAGACAGAGAAAAGACGATTCTTTCTCTGCGGTTCATGAACGGTCTGACACAGACGGAGGTTGCCAAGGAAATCGGGATATCCCAGGCCCAGGTGTCCCGCCTGGAAAAAAACGCGCTGAATCAGATCAGGAAAGAGCTGTAAGGGCAAAAAACTCCCGGACCGCAAACGCGATCCGGGAGTGAGCTTATTTGCAAAAGCTAAGGAAACGCTGATCCAATCAATTACTTAGCCAGCTGCTTGGCGATCTCCTCAGCGAAGTTCTCCTGACGCTTCTCGATGCCCTCACCCTTCTCAAAGCGAACAGCGTTCTTGAAGGTGATGGTGCCGCCCAGCTTCTTGGAGCAGGCAGCGATATACTTCTCAACGGTGTACTCGCCGTCCTTGAC
>JAQXMV010000149.1 GCA_029013165.1 Oscillospiraceae bacterium
AGCGGCGGATTAACATTCTGATACCTCTGGGCAGCTTGACGCTGGACTGGGTATCTCTGATAATGACCTTGATTCTGTCCTTCATCGTTTTTTCTTTGCCTCCTCATATTTATCGTATGCTCTGATGATATCCTGAACGAGCTTATGACGCACAACATCCTTTTCACTGAAACGGCAGGTCTCGATATCATCGACATTTTTCAGGATCTTGATAACCTCCACCAGTCCGGAACGCTTTCCGTCGGGCAGGTCTATCTGGGTAATGTCGCCGGTGACCACGATTTTTGAACCGAAGCCCAGACGGGTCAGGAACATTTTCATCTGCTCCGGCGTGGTGTTCTGTGCTTCATCGAGAATGATGAAACTGTCATCGAGAGTACGGCCTCTCATATAGGCCAACGGTGCCACCTCGATATTGCCTCTCTCCTGATAACGCTGAAAGCTCTCGGCGCCGAGCATATCAAAAAGAGCGTCATAAAGCGGCCGGAGATAGGGATCCACTTTCTGCTGCAGATCGCCGGGCAGAAATCCCAGCTTTTCTCCTGCCTCCACGGCAGGACGGGTCAGGATAATGCGATTGACCTCCTTGGCGCGGAAGGCGCTGACCGCCAGAGCAACGGCAAGATAAGTCTTTCCCGTACCGGCAGGTCCGACACCGATGACAATGGTGTTATTTTTGATGGCTTCGATATATTTTTTCTGGCCCAAGGTCTTAGCTTTAATGGGCTTACCCTTGGCACTGATACACACGCAGTCGCTGCTCATGGCCGTGAGCTTATCGTCATTGCCCTCCTTGACAAGGCTGATGACATATCGAATATTTTGTTCGTTGATGTTTTCTCCCCTGTTGACGAGCATGAGGAGCTGTGTCAGCGCCCTTTTGGCTTTATCCACATTTTCCTCGTCACCCTGGAGCTTCATTTCGCTGCCGCGGCTGATCACCGACACGGAAAACTCCTTTTCGATGAGCTTGATATTCTCATCAAAGGAGCCGAAAAGAGCAACGGCCTGCTCCATTCTGTCTATGCTGAATGTCTGTTCAACCAAATATTTGCACCTCGTTTGTTTTATGCCTGATTATGAATGGATGAATACAGCAATTATGGTCATATTAAACATAAATTCTGAAACCAATAGCGATATTCTATTAAATTTTATCACATTACTCAAAAAAAGTGAATACTTTTTAAAGATTTTTTTATCAAAATTTTTCGGCAATAATGGCTTTTTCCTCGCCGATGAAATCAATACATTCATATTCACCCTGAACCGTGACATCATTATTATGGACCGACACAGCAAGATTATCGGAAATAATTCTGGTGTTTTTGTAGCTTTCATAGGTCATGTCCGTAAACTCCTGCACCGCCCGAATGTGACACCGGTCGGGATCCTGCTGTCCATCCTGCACTGTGCATATACTGACCTGAGAATAGCCAAAAGGCAGGGTCAGCCCTGCATATTCGGCAAAGCACCGGCGCAGGAAAACCTGGGAATCCTCACGGACACGGCCGGGAAAATAAAGAGGAATATCCAGTCCGAAAAAATAAAGACGGTAGCGTGTTTCGACGGCGGAATAGCCCCATTCTGTTTTGTTTTTTGCTCTTTTCACGGTGCTATTCCGGCTGTGAAGCGCCGTAAATACGCCCTGAGCGCGGTAATAAGCGGCGGCGGTCTCTCCGCCCTCAATCACGCCGCTGATGAGAAGATCTCCCTTTTTCACGCCGTTCCCCGCCGTCACCTGGCACACCCCCGAATAGGTTCGGGTGGAGAGGATCACACCGTCAAAATCCGCCACGATATTGCAGGGCTCCTTTGTCGCGTCGTTTTCCTTTTTTTCGGCGGCGTCTCTGACTTCCACCACGGCAAGACTGCCCTTGATATTCACCGCCGCCCATGACAGCTCGCCGGCAAACAAATGCTGGAGGTCGCGGCTCGCCTTTTCCTCATCAAAGCGCGGCACATAGACACCGTGATGCAGTCCTACCTTTTCCGCCGCAGAAATGAGCTGTCCCTCACTGAATTGGTCCGAGCCCTCGGCCCTGATGCACCAGACGAAGTGATTCATCACCGACATGAACAGAATGAAAAACACGGCGCCGGCAAGCAGTCCCACCCGATTCCTGTGTCGGCGCAAAAAAAACGGCAGTCCCCTCTTTTCGCGCACACGGATTTTCACGCCCGTGGCGCGCACAATGCTTCTGAGCTTCGGGAAATCCTTCAGGCTGACATTGGCATGAAGTCCCTCGGCTGAATATTCGACCTCATGCAGATTGATACCTCTGGCGGCACACAGATTGATAAAGCGCTCGGGAAAGCCTCCGCCGGCGGTAAAAGCAACGCAGCCGAAGGCAAGGCGCAGTAATTCCGGCAGTTTCATCACTTCTCACCTCAACAGCTTGTAAATTCAAAACAGGCGATCTCCCCTGTCACGAGAATTTCATCGGGACTCAGCGCGCGAATACACAGTCCGCTTCCTGAAAAGCGCAAAAGAAATCTGCCGCAGTTGATACGCACGAGATGATCGTGATATTCCAGCACGCCCCTGCAGCCCTGAACCAGCGCCTCGCAGTTGGAATTAAATTCCACATGAGGCAATTTAAAATCATTCAATCCGCCACCGGAAAATTCCGTAAACTTTTCCTTTATGACTTTTTTCAAAAAGATCACACCTTTCGTCATATTTTATGATTCCGTTACCGGTATAATACTAATATTTCAAAAGATATGACAATATAAATAGAATAGCGGAGGAGTGATTCTACTTGAAAGAGCTGAGCACCATAAAATCCATCAAGAAATACCGTTTCATGCTTTTCGGCTATATCCCCGTCATGTTCATGGTGTTTTTTCTCGCTTTTCTTTTGCTGAGATTTCCGGAACGGGCGGCTCAGGGGGTAACCGACGGCATCGACCTGTGTCTGGGCACGCTGATTCCTACCCTTTATCCTTTCATGATCCTCTCCTCTCTTCTGACGGAGAAACGATTTCTGCAGATATGGGAAAATCTCCTTTCGGGAGTGTGCAATGCCCTTTTCCGACTGCCGGGAAAATGTGCGCCCGTGATTCTTCTTTCCATGATCGGCGGACTGCCCATCGGCGGAAAAATGACCGAACAGCTCTATGAAAGCGGTCAGATCACCCGTTCTCAGGGGCGGCGAATGCTGCTTTTCTGCATCGGGCCGGGACCGGCCTTTGTGATCAGCAGTGTGGGCTTTTATATGTTGGGGACAAAGAAAGGCGGCCTGCTCCTTTACATAAGCATTATCGCATCGACGCTGCTCATCGGCGTTCTTTCACGCTTTCTTCCCTGCCAGGAGGATTACCGGAAGCCGGAACGCACAGAGGAAATCCCTTCGACCTTGTCGCAGTTGACGGTAAAAAGCGTATACAGCGGCAGTGTGGGCATGATGAGCGTCTGCGCCTGGGTGATATCCTTTTCCTGCATCAACAGTCTGCTGGAGATCATGAGCCTGCCCGGTGAGCTTCGGCTTTTTCTGTGCAGCATACTGGAAATGACCAACGGCTGTCTCACGGCGGCAGGAAAGCTGCCTCTGCCGGTCATCGCCGGCATTATCGGCTTCAGCGGTATCTGCGGTCACTTCCAGGTCATGAGTGCCATGGTGAAGCTGAGGCTGAATTACAAGCTCTTTCTGACCGCAAGAATTATCAGTGCCGCCCTTTCCATGGTGATCTGCTGTATTCTTCAGGAGATTTTCCCGGTCAGCTACGAGGTGTTTTCCGCCTCACAGGCGAAAGCATCGGCCAGCTCCGTTTCCGTACCTGTTTCCATCGGCATGATGGCAATGTGCGGACTTCTACTCCTGGGCGACGGAGTGGCCCTGAGAATCAAAAAACGCTCCGGCAAAAAGAGATCCGCCGAAAGCGCGCAAGTCAAATAAACCGCCATACTTTATTACTATCCTTACGGATAAACAAAAAAAGAAACGAGGTTCGCTTAAAATGAACCTCGTTTTATTCCTATCAACACAATTCGTCTGTCATAACGTTATGAAACACGCTCAGACCTTGCTGTCTTTCTGAAAAGCCGCGTCAACGGCCGAAGTCACGGCGCTCTCAAAGGCTTTTTCCTGCAGAGCCGCCACACCCTCTATGGTTGTGCCGCCGGGTGAACAGACCTGATCCACCAGCGTCCAGGGATGCTCGCCGCTTTCCAGAATCATTTTGGCACTGCCGAGAACAGCCTGGGCGGCAACCTCAAGAGCCTGGGCCTTGGGCATACCGTTTTTCACGGCGCCACGAGCCAAAGAATCTATGAACATATAGGCAAAGGCAGGAGAGCAGCCGCCGATCACGCCGAAGATCGGGAAGAATTTTTCTTCCAGCTCTATGGCAGTTCCGAAGCTCTCACACAGCGTCTTAACGAAGCGTCTTTCCTCTTCGCTGACCCCTTCACCGGGACAGTAAGCCGAAACGGCCGCGCCGACTTTAGCGTTGATATTCGGCATCACGCGCACGATCCTGCCGCTGAAAGAGAGAAAAGAGCCAATAAAGGCCAGGGTTTTTCCCGCGGCAATGGAGATGATCAGGGGCTGATTCTTTTTCAGCACCGGATCCAGCTCTTTCAGCAGTTCCGGAAAGACATTCGGCTTCACACTCAGCAATACCTTGTCACATTTTTCGGCGATATCTGCCGCACAGGAAACAACTTTAACTCCGGTTTCTTTGCCCAGTGCCTGCGCCTTTTCACAGTTCAGATCACACACGGCAATCTCTTCCGGCTTCAATGTACCGGCAGAAAGAACACCTTTGATGATGGCGGTAGCCATATTTCCTGTTCCGATAAATCCTAACATTACTTTTTCTCCTCGTCTGTTTCCTCTTCAGGAATATCCGATGTGCAGTGAGGACATTTCACAGCATCAATACTGATTTCGCTCTTACAGAAAGGACAAACCTTAGTGGTAGGCTCCTCGGGTTCTTCCTCTTCTTTCTTTTTGCCCAGATCGCTGATCTTATTGATGCCCTTGACGATCAGGAAAATCACAAAGGCCATGATCAGGAAATTGATGACCGCCGTGATGAAAGAGCCGTAACTGAGGGTGGCATAGCCCGCCTCTTTAGCGGCTTCGACGGTGGCAAAGCTGACCTCCTCGGTGGTGAGAACGATAAATTTGTCCGCCAGATTAATGCCCTTGGTGGCAAGGGAAAGCACGGGAGAAATGATGTCGTTGACCAAGGAATTGACGATAGCCTGAAAAGCACCGCCGATGATAACGCCGACGGCAAGGTCAATGACATTGCCTCGCATGATAAACTTTTTGAATTCTGCAATAAATCCTTTCATTTTTGATTCCTCTCTTTTTTGTTTTTTGTTTTATTCTATCACAGTTATCCCCAAAAAGAAACCCCTAAATACCGGTCAGGTCAAAATCCGGAATAAATTTTTTCTCTGCGGAGGTTAACTGCTGGGTAAAAATTGTCTCGAAGCCCAGTTCCTCGGCATAATTTACGACCTTTTCATATTCCCGTCGGGTAATCCGTCGCCTGAGCTCCGGCGTATTTTCCAGTTCACCGCAGGGCGTATATTGTGACATGAGACTCACCGCCGTATCCAAACCCAGGTTTTCCTTGATCCAGTCGAGAATTTTCAGGGATTGATTGGTGTTTTTGGGCAGAACAAGGTGACGGACAATCAAACCTCTTTGTATCAGTCCGTCACCGTCATAGATATTTTCAGGGCACTGCCGTTTCATTTCCTGCAGTGCCTTTGCGGCATAGTCAAAATAATCCGCAGCGGCGGAATATTTTTCGCTTCTGGCCGAGTCGATGTATTTCAGATCCGGCAGGTAGACATCTGCCAGGCCCTCAAGAGTGCGCAGAGTCTGCACCTTTTCATAGCCCGAGGAATTATATACCACCGGGATCTGCGGCTTTTCCTTAGAGAGCACCCGGCGCAACCCTACCGCATAATGTGTGGGGTTGACAAGGTTGATGTTATGTGCACCCTGATCCGCCAGCTCATGAAAAATCTCCCCAAGGCGGCTGTCGCTGACTTCAGTGCCGTAGGCGCAGTGGCTGAGCTGATAATTCTGGCAGTAAACACAACCGAGATGACAGCCGGAGAAAAACACCGCGCCGCTGCCCCCGGTGCCGCTGATAGGCGGCTCCTCCCAGAAATGAAGGGCCGCACGGGCGATCACAAAGCGGTTCGGTACGCCACAGAAGCCCATGCTGCTTTCTCTGTCTGCGCCGCATTCTCTGGGGCAAATGTTACATTTCATAAAGTGTCAACCTTCGTTTCCTTGATCTTGACAACGGTCCAGTTATCACCGCTCTTTTTCAGCTTCCAATAAGCCAGCATATTGTTTTTCCTCAGGCTTTCCCCTTTTTTGCTGAAAAACTCAGAGGAATATTCGACCCACATATATCCGTGATTCAGCGTAAAATCAGCCGTTATGAGATGGAAGTCCGCCTCCACTCTGCCGAGATTTTCCTCGGCAAGATTGCGGCTGCTGTATTGCGTCAGCTCTCCCAGCTCACCCTCGGGCAGTGAATCCAGACCGGTGAAAACCTCGCCGGCTGTTTCGATGATCTTCTGCGCCCGGTTTCGGTCAGCGGCGCTGCATTGATTCGATATGGTGGAATAATACGGAATAAAACCGTATTTATATTTTTCGTACTTATCATAATATTCTGAACGGCCGCCGACAAAACGCACACAGCAAACAACCGCTATCAGAAGGATCAGAACCCCGAGAGCAATCCTTTTTTTCATTGACTTCAGCTCCTTTTTCCGAGATTGCTCTCAGTATATGTCCGGGAGCTTGACCTTGTCAATGAAAGTGAATCTTTTGTAAGAAAAGATTAAGAATTGTAACTTTTTCTCATGGGGAGCTTAACAACCTTATAAATACGCTCCAGGAACAATGCCATAAACACGATCTGAACGGCGCCGGTCACCAGGCACTGAACACTGCGTGAGAGGAGCAAAGCCTTGAAATCCGAGCCGTAATAGAAGCTGATCCAAAAGCTGTTCATCAGCAGAGAACAAACAATCTGACTGCAAAGAACGCTCAGCGTGATTCTCGGCAAAGAGGCCTTTTTGGAAAGGAAAAGACCGAAAATCAGTCCCGACACAACGCTGGTGAGCGTGAAGCCGGGCATATAGGCACCGGTGGTCGGTATCGCAATGGCACCGATGAGATCACCCAAACCGTATACGACCATACTGCCCAGAGGGCCGAAACAGCGCGCCGCAATGACCACGGGAATAAACGACAAGGAAAAGCGAAGAGACGACGTGATGGGAATGACCAGGAATCTTGCAAAAACGATCTGCATGGCAGTGAGAAGTGCAAGACAAACAAGGGTAAAGATGCGTTCCTGAGTTTTTTTCTGCATAATAAAAACCTCCATTTGTCCCGTAAAGTGATAAATAGAGGTAAGGCTATCCTATTTGTCACAGCGGGATGCGACCTGTGCACCGCAAGATAAAATCTTATTCGTCCCGGCGGCAACTCCCCGTCCGCAGGGCACTAAACGCGCACAAATCTACTCTGTAAAATTTAGTGGAATTACTATACCATAAAAGATTCCCGGTGTCAACGCTTTGTGCAAAAAATGGCGAAAAACATCAAAAATCGGCTCCCGAGGTGTGTTCGGGAGCCGAAGCTGTTTTTTCATGCAAAGATCACCGGGCTTTGCTTCTGATCTTTTCGTCGATGGATTTTGCAGCCAGCTTGCCGGCACCCATGGCAGAAATAACCGTCGCGGCGCCGGTAACGGCATCGCCGCCGGCATAGACGCCGTCTTTGGTGGTCTCTCCCGTTCCCTCATGGACGATAATACCGCCCTTGCTGTTGACGCCGAGACCCTCAGTGGTGGTCTTGATCAGCGGATTCGGAGATGTGCCGATGGCCATTATGACCGTGTCGACGCTCATTTCAAAGTCACTGCCTGCCAGCACAACCGGACGGCGGCGACCCTTTTCATCAGGCTCGCCCAGTTCCATTTTCACGCACCGCATGGCCTTGACGAAGCCGTTTTCCGGATCTCTGGGGTCTTCCGGATTGCGATGACCGATGATCTCCACCGGTGATGAGAGGAACAGGAACTCGATACCCTCTTCCATGGCATGCTCCACTTCCTCGTGCCTTGCCGGCAGTTCCTCACGGGAACGCCTGTAAACAACGGTAACGCTTTCTGCGCCGAGGCGAAGAGCTGTCCTTGCGGCGTCCATGGCCACATTGCCGCCGCCGACAACGGCGATTTTTCCGCCCCTCATGATAGGCGTTGCGGCTTCGTCGCTGTAGGCCTTCATGAGGTTTGCCCGGGTGAGAAATTCATTGGCGGAATAGACACCCTTGAGAGATTCACCGGGGATTCCCATAAAATTCGGCAGACCTGCGCCCGAGCCGATAAAGATGGCCTCATAGCCGCGGCTGAAAAGCTCGTCAACGGTAAAGGTCTTACCGATGACCATGTTGGTTTCAAAGTCGACGCCCATGGCTCTGAGGTTTTCCACCTCACGACTGACAATGGCTTTCGGCAGACGGAACTCCGGTATGCCGTAAACTAGAACGCCTCCGGCAATGTGGAGTGCCTCAAAGACCGTAACCGAATAGCCCATTTTCGCCAGATCACCGGCACAGGTCAGACCTGAGGGGCCGGAACCGACCACGGCCACCTTATGACCGTTGGGCTCACATTTCACCGGCAGGGAATCGGCGCTTTCATTGTGCCTGTCGGCAACAAAGCGTTCCAGACGGCCGATGGCGATAGGCTGACCCTTGATGCCTCTGACGCACTTCGACTCGCACTGGGTCTCCTGAGGACAGACTCGGCCGCAGATAGCCGGCAAAGACGAGGTGGCAAGGATAGCCTGATAGGCGCCCTCATAATCCTTTTCCTGGATTTTGGCAATAAAAGAGGGAATATTGACATTGACCGGACAGCCCTTGACGCAGGGACTGTTTTTGCAGCCGAGACAGTCGGCCGCCTCTGTGAGCGCCATGGCTTCCGTGTAGCCCAAAGCCACTTCATTAAAATTCCGGCTTCTTTTTACCGCCGGCTGTGTAGGCATTTCCACACGGGTATGCACATTGCTTTTCTTTTCGTGATGGTCGGCCTGCTCAAAGAGGTTGCAGGTATCGTGGAAAGCGCGGCTTTCAAATTCGGGATACATACGGCTGCGGGACATAGCTTCATCAAAGTCGATCTCGTAGCCGTTGAAATCGGGGCCGTCAATGCAGGCAAACTTCACCATTTTTTTTCCGTCCCGGTTCAGTGTCAGACGGCAGCCGCCGCACATACCCGTTCCGTCGATCATGATCGGGTTCATGGAAACCGTACAGGGAATCCCTGTGGGGCGCGTTTCTTCCACCACATATTTCATCATAATCAGCGGCCCGATGGCGATCACCTCATCGAAGCCCTCGCCCTCGGCAAACATTTTTTTCATTGGCGCGCAGACATTGCCCTTTTCGCCGGCAGAGCCGTCATCGGTCATGATGAAGAGCCTGTCTGAGCAGGCGCGGAATTCATCCTCCAAAATGAGAATGTCCTTATTACGGAAACCGATAATCGAGGTGACCTCACAGCCCATACGCCGGAGCTTCTGAGCGATCGGCAGAGCGATGGCGCAGCCGACGCCGCCGCCGACGATGAGGGCTTTTTTCAGGCCGTCGAGCTTGGTGGGCATACCGAGGGGGCCGACAAAATCACTGATATAGTCCCCCTCATTTTTGCGGCTGAGCAGCTTGGTCGTGGAACCGACAGTCTGAAAAATGATCCTGACCGTTCCCTTTTTCCTGTCATAGCCGGCGATGGTCAGAGGGATTCTCTCTGACAGCTTTTCATCGGCACGCAGAATGATAAACTGACCGGGCTGAGCCTTTGCCGCCACGAAAGGAGCTTCAATATCCATCATGGTAACATTGGGATTCAGCTCCTTTTTGTACACAATTTTGTACATGAAAGATGTCTCCTTTGTTTGGTTCTCTAATACTTTCTTAAAGATAACAATGCAATATGGGTTTCAGGTTATTCTATCATAATCCGACATGAAATTCAACTGTAAAATAATACATAGTGCTATAACAATACCAATATGCCGAAATGTGTCGCGCCGTGCATTTTTCAGAAAATTTCTGGTTTTATGAGAGAGGAAATATTTACTATCCCGACGGAATTTGCTATAATATGCTCAAATCTTTCACGGAGGAGAAAATATGCTCGGTCTGATAAAACGAAACACACCGCTGATTGCAGATCAATTTATATATGAAATCTGCCCAAGGAGAGAGGGAAAGCAGTTTTGCGAATACAGTGCTTCGGACGGAAAAATTCTTTTGCGCGGAGAAAGCAAGATCAGTCTGGCCATGGCCTATTACGACTATCTGAAAGCATATTGCCGCGTCAATCTGTCCCACTGCGGAAACACGGCTCTGTGCGTCAGTCAAGCCCCTCTGCCCACAGAAACCCACACCCGCATCATCGAGCAGGAAAAGCGCGTCTATCTCAACTATTGCACCTTTGGCTATTCCATGCGCTCCTGGCAGTGGGACAAATGGGAAAAAGAGCTCGACTTTATGGCGATGAACGGCATCAATATGCCGCTGAGCGTCGTGGGCACCGAGGCGGTGATGTTCTATACTCTGCAGGACTTCGGCATGAGTGAAAAAGACGCCCTGGCCTTTATCGCCGGCCCCTCCTACTATCCCTGGCAGATGATGACCAATCTCGACTCCTTTCTGTCCGTACCGGACAAAGCGTATATTGACCGCCGCCTTGAACTGGGCAAAAAAATCCTCGAGCGTGAAATCAGTCTCGGCATGACGCCCATCGAGCAGGGCTTCGCCGGACACATTCCGGCGAAGCTCGCCGAGCTTTTCGGCAGCCGCCCGGAAAAGCTCCCCACCTGGTGCGGCTTTCCCGGTACCGTCCAGCTTGATCCCCTCGACGAAAACTTTACCAAATTTGGCACGGCACTGCTGACAAAGCAAAAGGAACTGCTGGGCGCGTACCATTACTACGCCTGCGACCCTTTCCATGAAAACGAGCCGCCCGTGGACGGCGACGACTATCTGGCCGATGTGGGCAGAACCATATCCGATATGCTGACCGCCTTTGACAGCGAGGCCGTGTGGGTCATGCAGGGCTGGTCACTGCGTGAAAAAATCGTCAAAGCCGTGGACAAAAAAAGGCTGCTGATCCTCGATCTTGACGGCAGCAAAAGTGAGCTTTATAAAGGCTTTTGGGGATACAGCTATATTTGCGGCACCCTGCATAATTTCGGCGACAGAAACTCTCTCCACGGTTCTATTGACCTCCTGGCAGAAAACCAGTATACCGTCCGAAAAGACAAATATCCCGGCGAAGTGGGTACCGGCCTTTTTATGGAGGGCTTTTTTCAGAATCCTCTCTACTATGATCTCGCTTTCACCATGCTGACGGAAAAAGACCGCCTTGACCCGGAGCCGTGGCTGACCGACTACGCCCAAAGGCGCTACGGCAGTGATGAGGCGTGCCTGAAAAAGGCTGTCTCCCTGCTGCACGAAAGCTGCTACAGCGAAAAGTGCACCGGCAGAGAGACCGGCTCCATCATCTGTGCCAGACCCTCCACCGTTTATTACCACACCGCACCCAACGATCACACCGAACTGCGCTATGACAATAAACTGCTGTGCCTTGCCCTGATGAGTCTGCTTCAAGCGAAAAACGCCTGCACCGACGGATATCTTTTCGACCTGTGCGACGTGGCAAGGCAGTATCTTTCCAACAGAGCCAAAGAGGTTTATTATGATATCATGAAAGCCTGCGCCAACGGTGACAAGGATCTCTTTGAAGAGAAAGTCAGCCTTTTCATCGATATGGTCAAAGCTGTCGACGAGCTTCTTTCCACGCGGCCTGAGCTGACACTTTCTGAACATGTCCGAGAGGCCATGGAACATTCCTGCTGTGAAAAACACCGGGATATTTTCCGCAGGAACGAGCTGACGCTGCTGACCATCTGGGGACCGAGAGAAGACAACGAGCTCTTTGACTATGCCTGGAAAGAGTGGGGCGGACTGATCGGCCGCTTTTATCTCCCCCGCTGGGAAATGTTCTTCGGTGAGCTTCGCTCCCGTCTCGGCGGCGATATTTCCGATATTTCCACCACGGCCCTGAACCACAATGAGCGAAACGACTATGATACCACGCCTTTCCAGAAAAAACTGCGTGATTTTGAGTTTTCTTTCATCGACAGCTATCAGCCGGAAAATTCCGAAGCCGGAGACACCCTTGCAGCCGTCCGAAAAATCTGCGATCGATTCTGCGAAGAAAGTAGGTAAGCGGCCGTGAATTTCAGAAGTCTTCTGCGCATCTTTTTCCCGGAGAAATGTCCTTTCTGCGGCGAGATTATCCCCATCGGCGAAAAATACTGCACCGAATGTTCCGGCGGCAAAAGCAGAATTTCCGACGACTTCTGTCCCCACTGCGCCCAGGAACAATCCTCCTGCCTTTGCGGTTCCGGAAAAACGGTCTGTCTACCTCATGTGGCCGCCGTCTATGTTTACGGCGGTCAGATCAAAGAGCTGATTGCCGACTTCAAATTCAAAGGGAAAACCCACCTGGCCCGCGCTTTCGGCAGAGATATGTGCGACAGAGTGGCTCAGGTTTTTGCCGACGCGGATTTTGACTGTCTGTGCTTTGTGCCGATTTCCGAGAAAACCATGGAGGAAAGAGGCTATAACCAGACCCGTCTGCTGGCAGAGGAGATCGCAAAGCGACTGCTGATTCCCCTTGAGGATAATCTGGTGAAAATCAGAGAAACTGCCAAACAACATAAACTCAGCGCCAAAGAAAGACTGACCAATCTCACCGACTCCATCGCCCTGAAAGACCAAGGATCCGTGGCCGGCAAAACGGTACTGCTGTGCGATGATATCAAGACCACCGGCGCCACTCTCGGCGAATGTGTCACAGCCTTGATGCAGGGCGGTGCCAAAGATGTTTACTGTATTTGCCTGGCGGCCCCGGCACTGGAGGAGTTCTGAAAAGGCACAGATTTCATCACGCGGTCAAAACACGCAAAAAAATCCTTGCAATTATCACAAAGTTGCTGTATAATAAAGCGGACAAATGAAGAAACGGGAGCTTGCGCTACAGGCTGAGAGGAAGGTGTGACCTTCGACCGATTACCTGATTTGGATAATGCCAACGTAGGGATACCATAATAATATTGAATTTTTACGGGAGGCTGACAAATCGCAGCCTCTCCGTTTTATTTTTCAAGGAGGACAATCATGGTAAAGATTAACGGTGAAAATATTGACGCCGCCGGAAAAAATCTGGCGGAATATCTGAGTGAAACTCAATATGACCCCAAGCGCATAGCCATTGAGCGCAACGGCGACATCCTGCCGAAAGCACTGTATTGCGAAACGATACTGGCAGACGGCGACGAAATTGAAATCGTCAGCTTCGTCGGAGGTGGCTGATATGATCCCCTCAAAAGAAGAAATGACAGCCGCCCTGAAAGCTCGTCAGGGCGCGGAAGTGCAGGAAAGATTTTCGGCGGCAACCGTTGCCGTCTGCGGCCTCGGCGGTCTCGGCTCTAATATCGCCGTTTCTCTCGCCCGTGCCGGAATCGGCAAGCTCATACTGATTGACTTTGACAGGGTCGATGTCACCAATCTTCACCGCCAGCAGTATAAAGCCTGCCAGACCGGTGAATATAAGACCGAGGCTCTAACAGAAAATCTCAGAGAGATCGCACCCTATGTGGAGCTGGAAGCACATACTGTCCGCGTCACCGAGAGCAGCGCCCCGGAGCTGCTGCAGGAAGCGGACATCATCTGCGAAGCCTTTGACAACGCCGAGTGCAAGGCGATGCTCGTCAACACGGTGCTGGAAAAAATGCCGCAGAAATATCTGGTGGCGGCTTCCGGCATGGCAGGCTTCGGCAGTCCCAACAGCATCAAGACACGGCGCATAGCTCCGCGCTTTTATCTCTGCGGCGACGGCGTCAGCGATGTCGGTGACGGCATCGGCCTCGTCTCCTCACGGGTCATGCTCTGCGCTGCCCATCAGGCTCACACGGTTTTAAGAATCTTAACCAATAAACTTGACACCTAAAAGAAAGAAGGACAAAAAATGAACAACGACAAGCTCACCATCGGCGGCCGCGAATTCAGTTCACGCTTTATTCTCGGCTCCGGAAAATACTCACTGAAGCTCATCGAAGCGGCGGTGAGAGACGCCGGCGCAGAGATCATCACCCTGGCTGTCCGCCGTGCCAACACCAAGGAGCAGGAAAACATTCTTGACTACAT
>JAQXMV010000150.1 GCA_029013165.1 Oscillospiraceae bacterium
AAAAAATCCGGGTTTTCGTTTTGGCAGAAATTGTTTTACGATCATATTATACGAAATGAAACGGAATACCGTGCAATCTGGCAATATATTGACATGAATCCGCAAAAATGGATTGAGGAGCACGAGTAAAACGAACACAACAAGGAGGATTCCCCATGCCTTTATGGACAGGACGCTTTAAAAAGGAACTGGACAAAAAAACCAACGACTTTAATTCATCAATACCCTTTGACTGCCGCATGGCACAGCAGGATATCAAAGGCTCTGTGGCTCACGCCAGAATGCTGGGTAAGCAGGGCATCATCGACAGCGCCGAGAGCGAAAAAATCGTAGCATCGCTGAAAGAAATTGCCGCCGAGCTGGAACAGGGCAGTCTTGCCATTGACATGACCGCCGAGGATATTCACACTTTCATCGAGGGTGAGCTGACGAGGCGCATCGGTGACAGCGGCAAGCGTCTGCACACAGCGCGCAGCCGGAATGATCAGGTGGCGCTGGATCTGCGCCTTTATTTGCTAGAGCAGTGCGACGCGCTGGAATCCTCTCTCAGGGCGCTTCTTGCCGTCATTCTGGACAAGGCCGAGGAAAATTACGATGCGGTCATGCCCGGCTATACCCATCTGCAGAGAGCCCAGCCCGTGACCTTCGGTCACCATCTCATGGCTTACGCCAATATGCTCATGCGCGACCTGGACAGGCTCTTTGACTGCAGAAAAAGAATGGCCGTTTCTCCGCTGGGCTCCGGTGCTCTTGCCGGCACCACCTATCCCCTCGACAGAGAATATGTTGCCGGGCTTCTGGGTCTTGACGGCGTCACCAATAACAGCCTCGACGGCGTTTCCGACAGAGATTATGCCCTGGAGCTGATGAGTGTGCTTTCCATTGTTATGGTGCATCTTTCACGCTTCGCCGAGGAGATCATTGCCTGGTGTTCCTGGGAGTTTAAATTCATCGAGCTGGACGACGCTTTTTCCACCGGCAGCAGTATTATGCCGCAGAAAAAGAACCCCGACATTGCCGAGCTGGTACGCGGCAAGGCGGGACGGGTCTTCGGTGATCTTCAGACTTTGCTGACGGTGATGAAAGGACTTCCCCTTGCTTATAATAAGGATATGCAGGAGGATAAGGAGGCGGTTTTTGATGCCGTGGATACGGTGCTCATCTGCCTTGACACCTTTGCTCCCATGCTGGAGACGGCAATGGTTCTCCGTGACAACATGAGAAATGCCGCCGCCAAGGGCTTCATCAATGCCACGGACTGTGCCGATTATCTAGTTTATAAGGGCTTGCCCTTCCGTGACGCCTATAAGGCCACCGGCGGACTGGTTGCCACCTGTATTGAAAAGGGTCTGACCCTGGAGACACTGCCGCTGGAGGAGTATCAGGCCGTGTGCGATCTTTTTGACGAGGATATTTATGAGGCCATCGACCTTGACAACTGTGTACGCAAGAGAACGGTCAAGGGCGGTCCGTCTCCGGTGTGTGTCCGTAGTGAGATCGTCGCCATGAGAGAAAGGCTGACGGAGCTGAAATGAGATCGCCTTTAGCAGACAGAATCCGTCCAAAGAGTCTGGACGATATCGTTGGTCAGAAACATCTGCTGGGTGAGGGCAAGGCGCTGAGAAACATCATCGAATCCGGCGAACTGCCGAACCTGATTTTTTACGGCCCCTCGGGTACGGGAAAAACCACCCTGGCCTCGATCATCGCCCTGCAAACCAACCGAAAATTTCACAAGCTCAACGGTACCTCGGCTTCCACAGCAGACATTAAAGCCATTGTGGCCGAGCTGGATACCCTTGCCGCCCCCAACGGTATCTTACTCTATCTGGACGAAATACAGTATTTCAACAAAAAGCAGCAGCAGACCCTTTTGGATTATATCGAGAGGGGAGAGATCACCCTTGTTGCCTCCACCACGGAAAATCCCTATTTTTATATTCACGGTGCAATCCTGAGCCGCTCCACGGTCTTTGAATTCAAGAGTGTGGCGCCTGAGGAGATTGTTCCGGCACTGAAACGAGCCTTTGCCATTCTCAGTGAAGAAAAGCAGATGCAGATCGAAGCCAATGATGAGGTTCTTCTCTATATGGCCCGGGCCTGCGCAGGCGATGTGCGCAAGGCGCTGAATTCAGCGGAGCTGTGTGTGCTGAGCACGCTCCCGGACAGCGAGGGTAAATTATCCATTACCAAAGAAAAAGCCATGGAGCTGACCCAGAAAAGCGCCATGAAATATGACCGTGAGGGAGATGAGCATTACGATATCCTTTCAGCTTTTCAGAAAAGCATGAGAGGCTCGGATCCCAATGCGGCTCTGCACTATTTAGCGAGACTGCTGGAGGCCGGCGATCTTCCCTCGGCGGTGAGACGGCTCATGGTCTGTGCCTGTGAGGATGTGGGCCTTGCCTATCCCATGATCATACCCATTGTCAAAAGCGCTGTGGACGCGGCGCTGATGGTGGGCTTGCCCGAGGCGAGAATCCCTCTTGCCGACGCGGTGGTTCTGGTGTGCAATTCGCCCAAATCCAACTCTGCCTATCTTGCCTATGACGAGGCGGCGGCCGATCTGAGAGCCGGAAAGTCCGGCCCCATACCGAGACAGCTTCAGAATAAGCATTTCGACGGGGAGGATAATCAGAATAAAGGACAGTTTTACCGTTATCCTCATGATTATCCGGGTCATTATGTGCCGCAGCAATATCTTCCCGATGTGCTGAAAAACAAGGTCTATTACCGATACGGGGAAAACAAAACCGAGCAGGCGGCTAAGGAATACTGGCAGAGAATCAAGCAAAAAGACGATAAGAAATAACAAAAGTTTCGGTCACGGGAACTTCCTGACCGAAACTTTTTCTATATAGCTGCGAGTTTTTTACAAAAAGGTGGCGGCAGCAAGAGGTGAGAATCCTGCTGCCGCCGGTATAAGTAACCTCTGAGAAACAGAGGTACTTACCAAAATAAGAAACAGCCCCGACGAATTTTTTTGCAAAAAAAGTATCAAAATTAACGATGAATAGATAAATAAGGGCTGAAGGGGTATGTTTCAGACAAAAGAGCCAAAACTGTTTACAAGATTTTTCATAATTGCATATATAATAAATCATTAGTTCTCTATTGTCAATAGTTTTTCAAATTGCAATTTGTAAATAATTCGTTAATCTAATGTGAAATATCGACAAAATAAGATCTTTGTCTTTCTTTTTATAGAATAACTACTAAGGAAATTAATGGAAAATATATCTCTTATCCGGAGGGTTTTTTGTTGAATTTCAAGGGTGAGGGTGATATAATGATTTCATCAGAAAGAAGGGCGATACATGATGATAGGAATCGTTGATGTTGGCGGAGGACTGCGCGGCGCATACTCCAGCGGAATTTATGACTGTTTTCTTGATCGGGATTTTTGTGCGGATTACTGTCTGGGCGTTTCGGCAGGCTCGGCCAACCTGATCACCTACCTTGCCAAACAACGGGGAAGAACCAAGAAATTTTATACCGAATACCCTCACCGAAAGGAATATATGAGCCTCAGCTCCATGCTGAAAACCGGTTCTTTTCTGAGCCTGGATTATCTTTTCACCACGCTGAGCAATGACGACGGCGAAGATCCTCTGGACTATGAGACTTTCTCCCAGTGCGGTATCCCTCTGCGTATTGCCGCCACAAGAGCCTCAGACGGCGAGGGCTGTTTTTTTACCAATGAGGATATCCGCAAAAATGATTATGCCGTGCTGAAGGCCAGCTGTTGTCTGCCCCTGGTGTGCAAGTCTGTCACCATAAACGGCGAGGAATACTATGACGGCGGCATTGCACAGCCCATACCCTTTCAGAATGCCTTTGATGATGGTTGCGACAAGGTGATTCTGGTGCTGACCAAGCCGAAAGAGGATTATTTCCTGCCCTGCATTTATACGCCCTATATCAAAAAACTTCTGCCGAAACGAAAAGAGATCATTGCTCTGACCGAATCTCTGCACATTCGTTGCAGAGAGGCGATTCTGCAGGCCGAAGAGCTGGAGAAGCAGGGCAAAATCATCATCGTGGAGCCCCGAGACTGTTTCGGTATGTCTACGCTTTCCCGTGAAAAAGAGCCTATCGAAAGGCTCTATGAGGAGGGCTATCAGGACGCCGAGCGCCTTTTGGATAGAATTGCCGACTGGCATTGAGCATTTGCGAAAGAATTGCAAGAGAAAAACAAAAATAGACGGCACCGATTTTTCAGTGCCGTCTTTCCTTTTTTGTTCAGTTGTTTTCTCAGTCGTTCATGGCCTTGTCCAGCTCATGGCGGATCGCAGCAATGAATTCCTTAGTTGTCAGTGCCGTCGCTTCGCTGCCCTGCCACAGACCGACGAGATCCTTGGTCATTTTGCCGCTTTCGATGGTGTCAAGGCTTGCCTTTTCCAGCTTGTCGGCGAAGGTCATCAGGGCCTCGTTGCCGTCGAGTTCTCCGCGCTTGCGCAGGGCGCCTGTCCAGGCAAAGATGGTGGCAATGGGGTTGGTAGAGGTCTCTTCGCCGTCGAGATAGCGGTAATAGTGGCGGGTTACAGTGCCGTGGGCGGCTTCGTATTCATAGTTGCCGTCAGGGCTGACCAAAACGCTGGTCATCATGGCAAGGGAGCCGAAAGCGGTGGAAACCATGTCGCTCATGACATCACCGTCATAGTTTTTGCAGGCCCAGATATAACCGCCTTTGGAACGAATGACTCTTGCCACAGCGTCGTCAATGAGAGTATAGAAATATTCGATGCCGGCCTTATCAAAGTCTGCTTTGTAATTTTTATTGTAAATATCCTCGAAGATCAGCTTAAAGGTCTGGTCGTATTTTTTGGAGATGGTGTCCTTGGTGGAAAACCAAAGATCCTGCTTGGTGGAAAGGGCGTACTGGAAGCAGGAGTGGGCAAAGGACTCGATGGAGCTGTCCTTGTTATACATACCCTGGATCACGCCGCCGCACTCGAAATCATAAATGGTGAACTTTTCAGTTTCACCGTCCTCTGAGGTGAAAACCAGCTCGGCCTTGCCGGGCTTGGTGGTGCGGATCTCGCTTGCCTTATATACATCACCGTAGGCGTGACGGGCGATGGTAATGGGATTTTCCCAGGTTCTGACGGTGGGCTTAATGCCGCTGACGAGAATCGGGGTGCGGAAAACCGTGCCGTCGAGAATGGCTCTGATGGTGCCGTTGGGGCTTTTCCACATTTCCTTGAGTTTATATTCCTCCACGCGCTGAGCGTTGGGGGTGATGGTGGCGCACTTGACGCCCACATGATATTTTTTGATGGCTTCGCCGGCGTCGATGCTGACCTGATCGTCGGTCTCGTCTCGGTGGGGAAGTCCCAGGTCGTAATATTCGGTGTTCAGCTCCACATAGGGGGAGAGAAGCTCGTCCTTAATCATCTTCCAGATGATTCTTGTCATTTCGTCGCCGTCCATTTCGACGATCTTACCCATTTTGATTTTTTCCATTTCGGTCGCTCCTTTAAAAGACATTTCATTTTGCGAGATTCTAAGGGATATTTTATCAAATATCCTCTTTTCCGTCAATAGGCATTTCTTCCTGTTGACCGCAGACTGACCGCCGCGGCTATGGCCGTGGCGGTCAGTCTATGCTTTATTTCATCTGTGCTCTGTAGTAATTCATCAGACAGCCCTCGAGAATAATGGCCTTTTCCTCCTCGGTCAGTCCCTTGACATAAAGAGTGATGTCTTCGGTGCCCTCGGCGGTGATGACCTTGGCCGGGATCTCCTCGGTGCCGTTTTTGATCGCTTCACGGATGCCGGGAACGAAAACATAGTCACCGTTTTCATAGTTGAAGGCTCTGTCCTTGTCAATGGTGAAAGGCAGAATACCCCAGTTGATGCAGTTGGAACGGTAACGCTTGGTGGCAAATTCATAACAGATATTGGCGAAGCCGCCCAGTACCTTCTGGCAGGAAGCGGCCTGCTCACGGGCAGAGCCGTCGCCGGGACGGCAGGCAAAGACGCAGGAACCGAACTGCGTATGCTCGGCTTCCTTGCTGCCGAGACCCAGACGGGACAGCACATCGAGAACCTCCTGGGAGGCGTTGCCGTCGCGGCGCTTGGCCTCCTCGGCGGCTACGGCTTTGGCTCTGGGCACATACTGGGGCTCGCGGCGCGAGAGGGCAAACTCCGAAAGGCGCAGAGGATTGGAACGGTAAGAGGAAGTCTCTCCCGAGGGGATCAGCTCATCGGTGGTGGTGACATCGTCATGGATCACGCAGGCCAGTTTGAGCAGAAGATTATCCTCCAGAGCATACATTTTCGGCCAGTCGGTGATGTTGGGGCCGAACTTCAGCTCGGCACTGCTGTCTGCCTTGCCGAAGCCCTGATAAACTCTCTTTTCATATACGCCGCTGTCAAAGGTGTATTCCATGTCGGTTTCGGGAATTTCAATATCCGTTGCGGCGGTGAGCACGCCCTTGTTGAGCGCTGTGGCGGCAATGGAACGGGAGTCCACGAGAGCCACGCCGGAAAGCTGACCTTCGCCGGGCTTGCTTCCCTCTCTGTTGGGGAAGTTTCTGGTGGTGTGGCGAATGGACAGGCCGTTATTGGCCGGCACATCGCCTGCGCCAAAGCAGGGACCGCAGAAGCAGGGCTTAAAGACGGCGCCGGCTTCCAGCAGCTTGCCCTGAACGCCGCTGCGGATAAGGGCGAGATTGACGGGCACGCTGGAGGGATAAACCGAAAGGGAGAAATAGCCGTCGCCGGTGCTCTTGCCGTCGAGAATGGCCGCTGCCTCGCAGATGTTTTCAAACATACCGCCGGCACAGCCTGCGATGATGCCCTGATCCACATAGAT
>JAQXMV010000151.1 GCA_029013165.1 Oscillospiraceae bacterium
CTCGCCCCGGCGGCTTCGCCGCCGGGCCTCCCCACCTAACCGCTTCTTCCGCTTAACTATATAGCAATCGGTTGACCGACAGATCCCGTCACACGGGTGAAAACATCATCGAGGTGAAAGCATGAAAATCAACTACCAGAAAGAACTGGACCGGATCACGCAGGAAAATGACGTCAGGGGAGTGCGGCCCCGGCTGCTGCTTCATGTTTGCTGTGCGCCATGCAGCAGCTACTGCATGGAATATCTGTCCGAGCATTTCAGCGTCACGGTGTTTTATTATAATCCCAATATCCATCCGGCCGAGGAGTATAGACACCGGGTAGAAGAAGTCCGGCGGTTGATCAGTGAAATGGGCCTGAAACATATCGACGGCTTTGTGGAGGGTACCTTTGAACCGTCCGATTTTTATGAAGCCGTAAAAGGACTGGAAAACTGCCCCGAGGGCGGAGAAAGATGCCGGCGGTGTTATCGGCTGCGCCTGGAGGAAACGGCAAAGCTGGCGGCGGAAAAGGGCTTTGATTATTTCACTACCACATTGACCATCAGTCCTCTGAAAAGCGCCGAAGCCCTGAACGAAATCGGCGAGGCTGTCGGTGAAATATACGGCGTCAGGCATCTGCCTTCAGACTTCAAGAAAAGGAACGGCTATAAGCGCTCCATTGAGCTTTCCCGTGAATACGGACTTTACAGGCAGAATTACTGCGGCTGCATTTTTTCAAAGAACAGTCGTGACAAGCAAGCGCAGGAGAATCCTTCTGCCGGTGCCGAAGAAAAATGAGACGCTGTCATTGACGGCTAAAGACCCCAAAAGACCGCTGTATCTATCTTTTTTCGGACTTGTGAAATTTTAACTACATCTTAGTTGCTTTCATTAAAATATATTGCGATAAAGATTCCTTACCATGTTGCATTTTTTGCAAATCAATGGTAAAATGTTCTCATATTTTATATAAGGAGGCTAATATCTTGGATCAAAACAAAAAAGATAATGAGCTTATGCCGGATACTGACGCCGAGGAGATCTCCGATGCCGCTTCGGTTGAGGAAACGGCCGAAGAGTCCGCCGCACAAAACAGCGACGGCGGCGATCAGGATCTGAAAGAGGAATTGGAGCAAATCAGAGATATGTTCCAGCAGGAACTGGATAAGGCAACTTCCGAAGCCGAGACCGGGGAAACTGACGGTGATTCCGAAGCAGGCGAGAGCCTGATTCAGCCCCTGGAGGATATGGATCCTGCCAACCCCCATCAGGACGAGGACGCGGAGGAAGCGCCGAAAAGAATCTGCGAGTGCTGCGGCGAGAGCACCTGCTCTGAGGATTACGGCGAGGATTATCCTTTCTGTGACGCCTGCCGCGAGCTGATGAAGAGATATCCCCTGAGAATCAGCGGTATTATCATGTGCATCATCATGGCGGCTCTTTTTGTGGCCACTGTCTTTGTCAGTGCCGATTATGCCGAGGGCTTCATGACCGTGGGTCAGGGCGCCTCCTATTATGACAAGGGCAAGGTGACTTCGGCTCTGTCTGTATACTATAGCTATCTTTCTTCGGCTGATCCGGACACCGTCTCGAAAAAAGCCCTCCATGACACCATAGACGCTTATGTCAGCAACGGCTATATGAGTGACGCCGCCAGCCTGATCAAAACTTATTATGACGAGGACGCACTGAAGCTGCCCTGGAATAAGAAGTATCAGAAGATTCTGGATAGAACCACCATTCTCACTGAAAGCTATTATGCCATTGCCGATATCATCGAAGGTCCCATGACCGGAGAGGATTACGACTATGACGAGATCATGGCGCAGCTCGATGCGCTGAAAACCGTCAATCCCAAGGAAGAGGGCAAGAGTGAGATCACGGAAAAATACAGCGAAGTATTCATTGAGTTTTACCGTTATCTGGTCATGAGCATCCATGACGAATCACCGGAAACCCAGCTGGAACAGCTCAAAAAGGTAGACGAGCTCGGTGAAAAGGACATGGAATGGGCATACTTAGCTTCCTACTGTGCTCTTGCGGCAAGGTGTTCCGATGAAAAGCTCACAAGAGAGATCTTCGACAGAATGCTCAAGAATAACGCTGAGGATTCCGGCGCCTATAATGCCATGGCGATGTATTACCGCTATCTGGAAAAGCCCGACGCGGATAAGATGCTGGAGCTAAGTGAGCAGGCCAAGGAAAACGCCTATTCCGGCGATGTGTCCTATCTGATGACAAGCGCCATCGCTTATCTCCTCAAGGGCGATTATGAGACGGCATTGGATAACATGGAAAGCTACATCAATACCATGGGTTATTCCGTGCAGTCCTGCAATCTTTATGCTCTCTGCGGCCTTGCCGCAGGAGACGATACCGTCTATGATGAAATGAAAAAACTCCTTGAGGACAGCGGATATGAGATCAGCGACCTTGTCGTCCAATATAAGCAGGGTAAAATGACCATTGAAGAAGTAATTACAGACAAGGGAGGCGACATCTGATGACAGGACTTTATGTATTGATCAAGTATCTGACTTTCCCCGGCGCTCTGGTCAGAGGCTTTTGGGAGCAGGTGGTTTGCCGCTGTTGTAAGGTTCCCGTGGAGGATAACCGCTATCTGAGAAACGACGAAATGGCAAGCCATATTGAACATGAATTTATGCCGACAGCAAGAGGCGCTTTTGCCATTTGCTTTGTGCCGTGTCTCTTTAACCTTGTGGGGGCTTTCCTGATGGGTCTGATTCCCTCGGTAATGGTTCTCTATCTCAAGTTCAGCGGCCTGGCGCTCACTCTTTGCAGTGCTGTTTCCTATTGGTTCGCCCTGTCGCTTTTTGTCAATGCGTTCCCTCTTGTGGAGGACGCCCTGCACATGAAGGATAAGGTTTATCATAGCGGTAATATTTTGCAGAAGATTTTCTATACACCGGGTCTGTTTATTACTTTCGGCGGTGCTTTTCTGGAGAAATATTGCCTGACTTTCCTGGCTGCGGTGATCTTCACAGTAGTATTGCTCTTAAAGTAAGCAAATCAAGTAAAGTTTCGATCAAACCTTTTCAAAGGTTTGCGGGGTCAAGGGGCAGAGCCCCTGTCGCAGACTGCCGATAAATGCGCCCGAGCGCATAGAAACGCAAAGCAGAAAATTTCGATCTGAAATAATAGTCAGCTAACATTAATGTTTCAGCTCCATGGTATCGAACCACGGAGCTGAAAGTTTCTATGCTTGCCGTTTTTTCTCGCTTGGAGTACCTATGTACGCCTGTCGCTCGAAGAAAACGGCATCGGCCATCATTTCTCGGCAGTCTCCAGCTTGTCGAAAAATACTTTTTCGACAAGCTGAGCTCCCTGCCGAAAGCAGAGAGCTCAAAGTTGAATTAACCAAAAATATTCACAAAGAATTTAATCAGACCGTCGAATACTCTGCTGATTGAAAGATAAATCTTTTCCCAGAAAGTAGCTTCCATGATTTGGTTCTCCTTTCGTTAACTATTGATCCTACACAGGTCAAGCGGGATTGGTTGCATCAAAATCAGGATAGTCCTCGGGAGGCCATGTGTCTCTGATTCCGAATACATACTGAAGCCACTGAACAACACGGTCCATAAATGCAAGGATATCACTCCATACTGATAACAGTCTGTCGGTGTTCATCGGATTGTACGCTCCTTTCGCAAATAAATAATCTTGAATAGAGTACATCTCTACCAGTGTTCAAGCCCATTTTACTATAATTAATAAATTTTGTCAACGAATTTGAATAATTTTTAAATATTTCGTGAATATGCACATAATATAAAAAAACAAATTATCCATTCTGACAAGGCCAAAAGCCCGTTGTCAGCGCGCAAAGTCATATTTTGTCAGGATATTTCGGCAAATCTTGTGAAAAATGTCCTTTGAAAGTTGCTCTCTGAATTTGGTATAATACGATTATAATAATAATGGAGGGCATAGAAGATGGCTCAATTATTCAAAAAGGGAAGCTGCCTGATCTATGAAAGCTACGGTCTTTGCAAGCTCGAAGATATCAGAGAAATGTCATTTTGCCGCGGCCAGGAGAAAAAAACCTATTATGTTCTGTCTCCCTTCAATGCGGTCGGCAGTACATTTTATGTTCCGGCAGAATCCGTGGGAAAGCTGCGCCTGCCCATGGAGCGCGGTGAAATCGACTCACTGCTCACGGCGGCCCGGGACACCCGGATCGACTGGATCGAAAACCGTCAGCAGCGAAAGGACAGTTTCCGCAGTGTTTTGTGTGAGGGAATCACGCCGAAGCTCATTGCCCTGATACGCTGTATCTATCTGAAAAAGCAGGAGCTGGGAGAGAAAAAACTCAGCGCCACCGATGAGGGAATCTTTAATGAAGCCGAAAAGCTGGTCAGTGAGGAGTTTGGCTTTTCTCTCGGTCTGGAGGA
>JAQXMV010000152.1 GCA_029013165.1 Oscillospiraceae bacterium
CTATTGAGCTCCCCGAAAATGGCGACCCGGAACGGGCTCGAACCGTCGACCTCTAGCGTGACAGGCTAGCGTTCTAACCAGCTGAACTACCGGGCCATTGGTGGGAACAACAGGGCTCGAACCTGTGACCCTCTGCTTGTAAGGCAGATGCTCTCCCAGCTGAGCTATGCTCCCACATGAACGCTGCTCGACGTTGTCTCACAGCGACTTGTATACTATACAACAAAAAGCGCTTTTTGTCAACACTTTTTCAAAAAAATTTTGGGAATTTTTCTGTACGCTGTGTCGTTAAGTATTCCGTATGGATTCAGAGGCTCCATAGACTATTTGGCGTTTTTCGCCAGCTTCCTGATTTCTGCTGGTGTGAAAACATATTTCCTGTCACAAAACTGACAGCAGACCTCTGTTTTTTCGTCCTTCGCCATGTCCTCAAGTTCCTGCCGTCCGGTGCTGAGCAGAGCCGCCTCCACCCTTTCCCGTGAACAATAGCACTGATACTGCGGCTCACTGCTGTCCAGAACATCCAGCTCAAAAGCACTCAGAGCACGGCGGCAGATCTCCTCCGGCATCATGCCGCGGTCAATCATGGTGGAAACCGGCTCGATATGCTCGATGCTCTTTTCCACCAGCTCAATGGTGTCCTCTCCGGCACTGGGTAAAAGCTGGATTATGAAACCGCCTGCGGCTCTCACAGTCAGGTCAGGATTGACCAAAACACCGAGGGCACAGACAGAGGGCGTCTGCTGGCTGATGGAGAAATAAGCCGTGATATCTTCGGCAATCTCTCCGCTGACGATGGGTGTGCGGCCTACATAAGGCTCCTTGAGCCCCAGATCCTTGATCACCGTGAGAAAGCCGTCTTTGCCGACAGCGCCGGCCACATCGAGCTTTCCCTTTTCATTCAGCGGGATTTCCACCACCGGCTCCGTGCAATAGCCTCTGACATTACCCTGACTGTCGGAAACAGCGATGACCGAACCGATGGGACCGCCTCCGTTCAGGCGCAATGTCACGGAATCATCTTCTCCCTTGAGGGCACAGCCCATGAGGGAAGCGGCGCTCAGGAGTCTGCCCAGAGCCGCCGTACAAACCGCAGAGGTTTCATGAATTTCCTGGGCGCGGTTTACGATATCCGTTGCGTCAACGGACATCACCGTGACCGTGCCGTCGACGGAAATACATCTGACTGATTTTCCCATTTCGTTTACCTCGTTTTTCTGAAAATTATTGTGTGCCGTGCTTTCTTGCCAAAATGACAGCGCGCTGACTGTCGGGCCTGAGAGGCTCCCGGGTCATTTCGTCGAACACACCGATGAGCTCAAATTTATATTCCCCGAGAGCCTCGCACAGCTCCCGGATCTCGTATCCTCTTTCCTCAAAGGTTTCGCTGTATTTATAGTATACATCCTCTTCTTCGTCTTTTTCAAAAATGTCAAGGCTGACCCTGGTCAAAAGAGAGTCGTCGGTGCTGTTTTGCCAGACACAGTATACCTCGTCCATGTCATAGACATAGGTTTTGTCACCCAGAATTTCCCTGTGCTTATAGGGCGTATTGACATCGAAAAGAAACAGTCCCCGGTTCTCCATAAAAAGAGAAACCCGGCGGAATATCTCTCTGACCTGACGGAAATCCGTGACATGATTGATGCTGTCGAGAGTACAGACTGCCGCATTGATCGTGCCGAAAAGATCCAGTTCCTGCATCTGCTGACAAAGGAAGATCACATCTTCACCGGTCTGCATTTTCTTTTCCTGGGCCATGCTCAGCATTTCCTCCGAGCCGTCCACACCGATGACATCGTAGCCCCTCTGACTGAGCATGAGCGAAAGCGTACCGGTGCCGCAGGCCAGATCAAGCAAAATCCCCTCGCCGACGCCGTAGTCGGCCAGGAGATCCGCCATATAGCTGCTCATTGCGGCATAGTCCACATTTTCCGTCAGCGTATCATAATAATATGCAAAATCGCCGTATGAAGCCATCTCTTTCCCTCATCAGTCCTCTTTGCAGAAGAGTCTCTCATAGCCGCCCTTGCCAAAAGCAAGAGAACGGTTGACGCGGCTGATGGTGGCGGTGCTCGCTCCGGTCTCGGCAACAATGTCGCTGTATACTTTCTTTTCCGAGAGCATTTTTGCCACCACAAGACGCTGAGAAATAGAGGCCAGCTCCGTTTTGGTGCAGAGATCGTCAAAGAGCGCCTCACATTCCTCTAAGGTCTCTATTTTCAGTATTGTCTGATAAAGATACTCGATATTCTTCATAGTCTTCTCATTATTCCTGTCTGCCAATGTCTTTTTCTCCCTTCCGAGCAATTCCGAAACTATTTTAGCACACTAAAACAAAAAAGTAAACCATATTTTTCAAATCGGGTGGTTTTCTTTTTTGGGTTTCGGGAACAGAAGCAAAAAACAAAAAATTGCGGAATGTTGCATTTTATGCCCAAATGATGTATAATGTGAATCAACGATTAAAAAAAGAAAGGTTGTATGACCATGTGTTTGACCATGCCTTACGCAGCAAAAGCCGCCATTACTGTCCTTATCATCATTCTTCTTGTGCTTCTGCTTCTTTATCTTGCTCTGGGCTTTCTTTTCTTCTTTATCGCTCTGGGCAGCAAGAGAAGAGAAGACGAAACGATCCCCTGCAAAAACAGCCTCTTTGAACGAAACAAGGATAATATCAATCTCGTCAACGGCTACAAATGGTACGACACGACATATCATCAGGAAGTCACCATCAAAAGCCGCAAGGGTCTGACTCTCCACGGCGTAGAATTCAGGAATCCCTCCAACAGCAACATCTGGGTCATCACCCTCCACGGCTGGACCAATGTCAAAAGAGAAATGTCCAGCTATGCCATGGATTTTTACCGCCGGGGCTTCAATGTCCTGATTCCCGACCTGCGCGGTCACGGCAACAGTGAAAGCAAGTTTGTATCCATGGGCTGGCTTGACCGTCTCGATGTGGTGGACTGGATCGAAAGCATCGTTAAGGAAAATCCCAAGGCAAAAATAATAATCCACGGCACATCAATGGGCGGTGCCACCACGATGATGACCACAGGAGAAAACCTGCCGGAAAATGTGGTTCTTGCCATTGAGGACTGCGGTTTCACCTCCGTCAAGGATATCTTCACCGATCAGGCAGAAAGAAAGTATCATCTTCCGCCGAAGCTGGTGGTTCCCGTTGCCAGCTTCGTGTGCAAGCTCATGAACGGATTCTTCTTCGGCGAGGCCAGTGCCGTCGAGCAGCTGAAAAAATCCAAGACACCGACACTTTTCATTCACGGCGACCAGGATAATTTCGTGCTTCCGTCCAATCTTGATCCCGTTTACAACGCCTGCGCCGCACCGAAAGAAAAGCACATTATTCACGGCGCGGAACACGCCGTTTCCGCCTATTGGTACCACGATGAATACTGGCAGACCATCGACGCTTTCCTTGAAAAATATTTGTATACCGTTAAAAACTAAAGTCCTTACATAGTCATGTCACCGTCTGAACGAAACTGTTCAGGCGGTGATTTTTTTGACGAAAGCTCCTTAAAACCGAAACCTCTGAAAGCCGTCACAGCTTTATTCTTTCACAGTGAATAAATCTTTTTCATTGAGACAAAATAACAAGGAAATCAGCTGAAAGGGCGGTGAAAGAAATGAGACAAAGCGGTATTCTTCTGCCTTTGTTTTCTCTGCCCTCACCTTATGGAATCGGCACGCTCGGAAAAGCGGCACGGGAATTTGTCGACTTTCTCCATGACGCCGGGCAGAGCCTGTGGCAGATTCTGCCCACAGGCCCCACCTCTTTCGGCAACAGCCCTTATCAGAGCTTCAGCGCCTTTGCAGGTAATCCCTATTTCATTGATCCCGATTTGCTGGCTGAAAAGGGACTGCTGAAAACCCAGGAGCTGCCCCGCGGCGCACCCGACGGCAGTGCCGTAGACTATGCTTTCCTTTACCGCACACGCGGCGCGCTCATCAAAAAAGCCGCCGGGCGCCTGTCTGAGTCGGAAAGTGACTTCCTGCGCTTTTGCCATGAAAACAGCTTCTGGCTGGAGGACCATTCTCAGTTTATGGCACTGAAAGAGGCAAACGACATGCTGCCGCCGGCGAAATGGAAAAAGCAGTCAGCCTCCCATGAAGCGGTTCATCTGCACAAAAAAATTCAGTATTTGTTTTTCCGACAGTGGTTAGACTTAAAAAAATATGCCAATGATAAGCATATCCGCATTGTCGGTGATCTGCCCATCTATGTCAGCCGCGACAGCAGTGATTTTTATTTCCGACCGGCGCTTTTCCTCAGCGGTCGTTCCGCCGCCTGTCCCCCGGACAGCTTTAATCCGGAGGGTCAGCTCTGGGGCAATCCCGTCTATGACTGGGCGGCCATGGAAAAAGACGGCTTTGGCTGGTGGATTCAAAGACTCCGACAGGCCGCCGCGCTTTTCGACTGCATACGCATCGATCATTTCCGCGGCATTTATGAATATTACAGTGTCAAGGAGGAGAGCCGCAGCGCGGTCTGCGGAGAGTGGCGTTCGGGTCCGGGACTTGCTTTCGTGGAAACCATCCGTCGCGAGCTGCCCGAAGCCGATATTATCGCCGAAGATCTGGGCTTTCTGACCGATGACTGCAGAGACTTTTTCTCTCGGGCCGGCTTCCCCGGCATGAAAGTCTTACAGTTTGCCTTTGACGGAGACGACAGCGAATACCTGCCTCACAATTACACGAAAAATTCCGTGGCCTACACGGGTACCCATGACAATCCCACAGTCCGTCAGTGGCTGTGCCGCTGCGGCGACAGCCGCAGACAGCGCGCCATGGACTACCTCGGTGCACAGAATATAGCCTGCCTCCCCGATTGTTTTATCCGCGCTGTCATGGGCAGCGTCAGCGAAAGAGCCATCGTGCCCTTTGCCGACTGGATTCACCTGGGCAGTGAGGGCAGGATCAACACCCCGGGAACGGCCGAGGGCAACTGGGAGTTCCGCATCAGACAGCGGGATATGAGCGAAAAACTCTCGCAAAAAATTAATTATTATACCGTTCTTTACGGACGGTCAAGGAGATGTTAGTATGAAAAAAATCACAGCAGCAATCCTTTCTCTGCTGATTCTTGTCAGCTTCGCCGCCTGCGGCACGAAAAATCCCACCACGCCAAACAATACGACGGTGCAAAATCAAAGTCAGACTCCGGCCAAAAATACCGAAATCTATTTTTTGAATTTCAAACCTGAGGTCGCTGATATTTATGACGCCATAGCCGATGACTATAAAAAGGAAACCGGCGTCAGCGTCAAGGTGGTCACCGCCGCCAGCGACACCTATGAGCAGACCCTGACCTCGGAAATTGCCAAGAAAAATCCACCGACCATTTTCCAGATCAACGGCCCCGTCGGATATGAAAACTGGAAGAACTACTGTGCCGACCTCAAGCAGACGAAGCTCTATTCCATTCTCTCCGACAAAAGCCTGGCCATCACCGGAGAGGGCGGTGTTTACGGCATACCCTATGTGCTGGAGGGCTACGGCATTATCTATAACGAAGAAATCACCGACAAATACTTTGCCCTGAAGAACCGAGGCACCACCCTGCGCTCCATGAACGATGTCAATTCCTTCAAGGAATTCAAGGCTCTTGTCGAGGATATGCAGAAGCACCGCCAAGAACTGGGCATCGAGGGTGTTTTCGCCTCGACCTCTTTCGCGCCGGGCAATCAGTGGCGCTGGAACACCCACCTGCTCAATGTACCTTTCCACCTGGAAATGGCAGAGAATCAGAACTATGACAACAGTACCCTCGCCGGCCTTGCCTCCGAGGAATTCACTTTCAAGTATTCCGAGGGCTTCCGCGGCATCTTCGATCTGTATCTTGACAATTCCGTCACCGACAGAAAGCTCATCGGCTCCAAGAGCGTCAATGACTCCATGGCTGAGTTTGCGCTGGGCAAAGCCGCCATGGTGCAAAACGGAAGCTGGGCTTACAGTGAGATCAGCAAGGTTGACGGCAACACCGTCAAAGCCGACAAAATCAAGATGCTTCCGATCTATATCGGCGATCAGAATGAAGGACAGCAGGGAATCTGCATCGGCACGGAAAACTATCTGGCCGTCAATTCCAAGGTCTCCGAAGAGCTGCAGACAGCCTCAGCCGATTTCCTATACTGGCTTTTCTCCTCGGAAACCGGCAAGCGGTATGTCACAGAAGAGCTGGGCTTCGTCACACCCTTTGAGACTCTCCGTGACGCTGAGATGACCGATCCTCTTGCCCGCGAGGTGCTTCGTTGGAGCAACGAGGACAATATCACCGCCGTTCCCTGGGCTTTCACATCTTTCCCGGGAACCACCTTTAAGGACGAAGTCGGCAGCGCACTGCTGGAATATGCACAGGGCACCAAAAACTGGGATCAGGTCAAAACTCAGATCAGTTCCTCCTGGAAAAGTGCCAGAGCACAATAACAAACCGAAAGGGCGAAAAGCATGAAAAACAGTCTCAAAAAATACTATCCCGTTTTCGCCCTGCCCACCACCGCGGCCTTTCTCATCGCCTTTCTCATACCGTTTATTTTAGGAATCTATCTGTCCTTCACCCGTTTCACCACCGTCAGCGACGCCGAATTTGTCGGACTATCCAACTATATCAAGGCTCTGACCAGCCGGGAGTTTCTCAATTCCCTGTGGTTTACGGTCAAATTTGCCGCCGTCAGCCTGGTTACGGTGAATCTGATTGCCTTTACTCTGGCCATGCTTCTGACGAGGAAAATCAAGGGCACCAACCTTTTCCGGACGGTTTTCTTCATGCCCAACCTCATCGGCGGCATCGTCCTGGGTTATATCTGGCAGCTGATTATCAACGGTATTCTGGAGAACTTCGGCGTCACCATAACCTTTGATCCGAAATACGGCTTCTGGGGTCTTGTGGTGCTGATGAACTGGCAGATGATCGGCTATATGATGATCATTTATATCGCCGGCATACAGAATATTCCCGGCGATCTCATTGACGCGGCGAGGGTGGACGGAGCCGGCTCCTGGGGGATTCTGCGCCATGTGATCATACCCATGGTCATGCCCTCGATCACCATATGTCTCTTTCTGACCATCACCAATTCTTTCAAGCTCTTCGACGCCAACCTTGCCCTGACCGACGGCGCGCCCTCGCGCCAGAGCGCCATGCTGGCACTGGATATATACAAAACCTTTTACGGCACCGTCGGTTCCCAGGGCGTGGGTCAGGCCAAAGCAGTCATCTTTTTTCTGCTGCTTGCCGTGATCTCCCTCATTCAGCTACGCTTCACGGCCAATAAGGAGGTCGAGGCATGAAAAGCAAGAAAAACATCATCATTTTTATCGTGCTTGTCATTTTATGCCTGGCATTTCTCTTCCCGGTTTTCATCGTGTTGATGAATTCCTTTAAAAGTAAACTCTTCATCAGCTCCGAGCCCTTTGCTCTGCCCACGGCCGAAACCTTCGCCGGGCTGACCAACTACATCGAGGGGCTGAAAAAGACCGGCTTCTTCTCGGCTTTTGCGCTGTCTCTTTTCATCACCGCAGGCTCGGTGCTGGCCATTGTGATTTTCACCTCCATGACCGCCTGGTATATCACCCGTGTCAAAACCAAGCTGGCCCGCCTGACCTACTATGCCTTTGTGTTTTCCATGGTCGTCCCCTTTCAGATGGTGATGTTCACCATGGTCAAGGCGGCCAATGTCCTTCACCTCGACAGTCCCCTCGGACTGATCGTCATTTATCTTGGCTTCGGTGCGGGACTGAGTGTCTTTATGTTCAGCGGCTTCGTTAAGGGAATCCCCGTGGAAATCGAGGAAGCGGCCATGATCGACGGCTGCGGCCCCATCAGGACTTTCTTCCTTGTGGTTTTTCCGCTGATGAAGCCCACCACCATCACCGTGGCGATTCTCAACGCCATGTGGATATGGAATGACTATCTGCTGCCCTATCTCGTCATAGGCTCCGACTATAAAACCATACCCATCGCCATTCAGTATCTGCGCGGCGGTTACGGCTCCATTGATATGGGAGCCATGATGGCAATGCTTGTGCTGTCGATTCTGCCGATCGTCATTTTCTATCTTCTGTGTCAGAAGCACATCATACGCGGCGTGGTTGCCGGTGCTGTCAAGGGCTGAGCCCACAGGCGAAAGCCGGATCGGATCAATATTCATGAAAGCCAAAGGAGGATACCATGGCAAAAATCACACTGAAGAATCTGAGTAAAGTATTTGAGGACGGCTACAAGGCCGTTGACAATCTGTCCCTTGAAATCGCCGACAGGGAGTTCATCGTTCTCGTAGGCCCCTCAGGCTGCGGCAAAAGCACGACCCTGCGCATGATCGCAGGACTGGAAAGCGCCTCTTCCGGCGAAATCTATATCGGCGACCGCCTTGTCAATGACATACAGCCGAAAGACAGGGACATTGCCATGGTCTTTCAGTCCTATGCCCTTTATCCCGACAAAACGGTATATAAAAACATTGCTTTTTCTCTGGAAAGGCGGAAAACACCTAAAGCCGAGATCGAAAAAAGAGTTCAGGAGGCGGCAAAGATTCTCCATATCGAACATCTTCTGAACCGTAAGCCCAAAGCCCTCTCCGGCGGCCAGCGCCAGAGAGTGGCGCTGGGCAGAGCCATCGTGAGAGATCCTGCCGTTTTTCTCTTCGATGAGCCGCTCTCCAACCTCGACGCCAAGCTGCGCACACAGATGAGAACGGAAATTTCCCTGCTTCACCGCAGGCTCGGCACCACCTTCATCTATGTCACCCACGATCAGACCGAGGCCATGACCATGGGCGACAGGATCGCCGTCATGGAAGCCGGCGTTCTGCGCCAGTGCGACACACCGGAAAACCTTTACAGCTATCCCAAAAACATATTCGTCGCTTCCTTTATCGGCTCGCCTCAGATGAATTTTCTGAGCTGTGTGCTGAAAGAAGAAGAGGGCGCTTTCTTCGCCTGCATAGGCAGTGACACCTTGCCCACAACCCGGCGCACCAAAGCTATGTCCGCTTTCACCGGCAGGCAGGTCACCATGGGGATTCGCCCGGAGGATATCGCACTGACCGGCGACGGCACACCTCTTCACGGCATACTCAAGGTGCAGGAAAATCTCGGCAGTGAAACCTATCTCTATATCGACTACGGCGGCGCGACCCTCACTGCCAAGGTTTCGCCCATGGCGCCCCTGACGCCCGGCAGAGAGATCACCTTTTTTATCCGCGGCGACAAGGTTCATTTTTTCGATGACGACACCGGAGAAAATATCAGCATTAATTCATAAATATTCATTTTCCCGCCGATATTCACGCAAAAAAATACAAAAGGGATTGACTTTACCTCCATATGATGATAAAATGATTGGGCAATCATTAATTACATATGGAGGTAAAAACCATGAAAAAGTTCTTAGCACTCGCACTGGCTGTTGTTATGCTTTTTGCCCTTGCCGCCTGCGGCGACAAGACACCTGCTGATAACGGCGAAAAAACCAACGAAGTTGTAAAAATCGTCAACTATTCCCTCACAGATGAGAAATACGCTTTCGGCGTTGACAAGGATCAGCCGGAGCTTCTGGAAAAGACCAATGCCTTCATCGCCAAGATCATGGAGGACGGTACTTTCGATACCATCTGCGACAAGTATTTCAGCGACGGCACACCCACTCCCGTCATCTCCGCCAAGGAGGACGCTTCCAAGGATCAGCTCATTGTGGCCACCAATGCCGCTTTCGCTCCCTTTGAATATATGGAAGGCGAAGCCTATTACGGCATCGACATGGAGATCGCCGATCTTCTTGCCAAAGAGCTCGGCAAAGAGCTTGTTATCAACAACATGAAGTTTGAATCCGTTTGCCTTTCCGTCGGCGAGCACAAGTGCGACATCGCCATGGCCGGCCTGACCATCAACGAAAAGAGAGAGCAGCAGGTCACCTTCACGGATTCCTACTATGTGGCTTCTCAGAAGCTCATCGTCAAGAGTGGCGACACCACCTTCGACGCCTGTCAGGATCTTGCTTCCGTTGAGACCATTCTCAAGGGCTTTGACAGCAGCGTGAAGATCGGCTACCAGAACGGCACCACCGGTCAGTTCTATGTTCAGGGCGACGCCGACTGGGGCTTCGACGGACTTGCCGCAGAGGGCAAGGGCTATGACAACGGCTCTCTTGCCGTTCAGGATCTCATCAACGGCAACATCAACTATGTGATCATTGACGAGGCTCCCGCCATGCGTATCGTTGAAAACTTCAACGCCAACTAAAAAATCACAAAACATTCTTCTGACAGTGCCTTGCTGAAAACAGTGAGGCACTGTCGGTATAAAGGAAAAAATAATATGAACGGATTTTCAGACAAGGTAGAAAAATTTCTCGACATATTAATCAACAAAGGCGGCTACAAGGAAGTCATTACCGGCCTTCAGAACACGGTAATCATCGCTGTCATGGGTCTTCTGATCGGTATCGTGATCGGTACGCTCATCGCCACGGTGCGCGTTCTGCCGAAATACAAAAAGATCGTCCGCGTCCTCGATGGCTTCTGCAGCTTTTATGTCGGCCTTTTCCGGGGAACGCCCATGGTGGTTCAGCTTCTTGTTTTTTACTATGTCATGCTCCCGATCATTGGCGTCAAGATGTCTTCGGTGTTAGTCGCCATCACGGTTTTCGGCTTAAACAGCGGCGCCTATATCTCCGAAATCATGCGAAGCGGCATACTATCCGTCGATCCCGGCCAGATGGAGGGCGGACGGGCCGTGGGCATGAGCTATTCGGCGACTATGATGAAAATTGTTATTCCACAGGCAGTCAAAAATATTTTGCCAACCCTCGGTAATGAGTTTATCACCCTGATCAAAGAAACCTCCGTCGTATCCTTTGTCGGAGCGAAAGACCTTTATCTCGCTTTCCAGAGCATCGGCTCCGGCACCTACGAGTATATGGTCCCCTATCTTGCCATGGCGCTGATTTATATTGCTGTGGTCTGCATCATTACCCTGGGCATCAAGATCATGGAAAGGAGGCTGCGCAAGAGTGATAGAGGTCGTTAATCTGTGTAAATCTTTCGGTGATAATCAGGTTCTCAAGAACATTACCACCACCATCGAAAAGGGCGAAAAGGTGGTCGTCATCGGCCCCTCCGGTTCCGGAAAAAGCACATTTCTGCGCTGCCTGAACTGTATGGAGGACCCCACAAGCGGACAGATCATTTTCGGCGGCGTCGATATTGCCGATCCCAAGGTCGACATCAACATCCACCGTCAGAAAATGGGCATGGTCTTTCAGCATTTCAATCTCTTTGCCAACAAAACCGTTATCGAAAACATCATGATGGCGCCGATCTATGTGGGCAAGAAAAAACTCAGCGCCCAGAGGAAAAATAATTTCCTCAAGAAGCTCCATCTGAAAAAGGGAGAAATCGAAACGGGAGCCGCCAGTCTCGCCGAGGTCAAAAAGCAGGCCTATGACAAGGCCATGGAGCTGCTCAGGCGCATCGGCCTTGAAGAGAAAGCCGACGCCTATCCCTCAAGCCTTTCCGGCGGACAAAAGCAGAGAGTTGCCATTGTCCGTTCCCTGGCCATGGATCCCGATGTCATTCTCTTCGACGAGCCCACATCGGCTCTTGACCCGGAAATGGTCGGAGAAGTGCTGGAGCTAATGAAAGAGGTTGCCAACCAGGGCATGACCATGGTCGTTGTCACCCACGAAATGGGCTTCGCCCGGGAGGTCGGCACACGCATCATGTTTATGGACGACGGTCAGTTTGTGGAGGAAGGCACCCCCGAAGAATTCTTCGCCCACCCGAAGAGTCCGAGAGCTGTGGAATTCCTCTCAAAGGTACTATAAAAAGACGAAAACAGGGACGCCGATATGTGTCTCTGTTTTTTATTGTCCTGTTTTTCCAAGCCCACAAAAAAATGCTCCGTATCTCAGCGCCATTCGCGCAGATACGGAGCAAAGTCTTTTAACAGGGAAATCAATCGTCAAGATACTTTTCGATTACGGCGATTGCATCACCGAGAGTCTCGATATTAGCGACCTCACGGTCGGGAATCTCAACATCGAATTCTTCCTCAATGGCCACGGCAACATTGATCAGCTCCAGTGAATTGAGGCCAAGATCACTTCTGATGTTTGTGTCCTCTGTAAGTGATTCGGGTTCGATGTCCACGAAACGGCAAATGATTTCTCTAATTCTGTCAAGCATTGGTATCCCTCCTTTTTATACGGTTTGGTTTTCTTTGGTGTATGTATCAATGACCTTTTGTCTGATAACTTTTCTGGTGGAGTTCTTCTCGAACTCTTTAAAGGAAACATATACATTCTGAATCTTGCGGTAAGAGGGCTGTCCCTTATTGGAAGCGGAAACATCAGCCTTCACCTTGGCAATGATATCCTCCTCGCTCATGCCGGGGAATTCGCTCTTCTCGACATAGATGGCAACGGCCATAACCACATTGTCTCTGCCGTGGATATTCACATTCTGCTCAAAAGCAACGACCTCATGGGCATAGAGAAGGCTCTCCATAATATGACTTTCCACGGTCTCCGGGAAGATGTTTTCACCGTTGGGCAGGATGATCAGGAACTTTTTGCGGCCGGTGATATAAAGCTCGCCGTCCTCGTCCAGTCTGCCGTAATCTCCCGTCTTGAACCAACCGTCCTCAAAGGAGTTTGCCGTGGCTTCCTCGTCCTTATAGTAGCCCTTGGTGACATTGTCGCCTTTCAGCCAGATTTCACCGATACCCTCTTCATCGGGATCGTGGATCTTAAACTGGGCTCTGGGGAAAGCGTAGCCCGCCGAAAGGGGTTTCTTTCTGCCGTTGTCCTGAAGCGTAACGGTGGGCGAAGCCTCTGTCATACCGTAACCGGTAATAATTCGGAAACCGATCTCGCTCAGGCTCTTGATGTGGTCGGCTCTCGCAGGAGCACCGCCGCAGGACATCGTCGGGAACTTGCCGCCGAAATTATCGCGGATCTGCTTGAAAACAATGGGTCTGATGTCAATGCCGTGATCTAAGAGCTTATTGCTGATCTTAACCATTTTACGCAGGATCGGCGCCTTGCCGCTTGCCTCCGCCTTGGACCATATACCGTTGTAAATAGCCTCCAGAACAAGGGGAACAACGGCCATGGCGTTGGGCTTAAACTCGTTGATATTGGCAAGGATATTCTTCAGGCTGTCGTTGACATAGATAATGCCGTTCATATAGATCGCCGTCAGAACACTGCAGGAAAGCTCATATACATGGTTCATGGGCAGAATGGACATGGTGGAAAGCTCCGGTCCGACGAAGTCGAGAACACCCTCAACATTGGAGGCGAAATTATAGTGTGTGAGCATAACGCCCTTATTGGTTCCCGTGGTGCCGGAAGTGAACACGATGGCTGCCAGGTCTTCTCTATTGACCTCATGGTCAATGAAATCTCTGTTGCCGCCTGCCAGCTCTTTTCTGCCAAGCTCTGCAAGAGCTTCAATGGTCATGAAATTATCGCTGTCCTTTTTGCCGCTCATGGCAAAAGCATACTGACACCGGCTGTCCTTTTCCAGATGCTTCTGTGCAACATCGAAATAGGTCTTGCTGCAGAAAAGCGCTTCGGCGTCACCCTTGGAAATGAGCATGCTGATATCGTCGTCAGGCAGCTCTTTATCAACGGGAACGGCTACTCCGCCGCCGCAGACGATGGCAAAAAACGCTACGATCCAGTTATATGAGTTTTCGCTGACGATGGCAATATGCTTGCCGCCAAGACCCAGGGCATAAAGTCCCGTGCCCACTTCTCTGACAAACTCATGGAATTCTCTGACGGTGTGCGCCACCGGCTGCTTACGGATCTTTTCCACAACGGCCACATTGTCACCGAAAGCTTCGCTGCGGGTGAAAATGTCCTTGATCGTTCCGAGAGGCCCGATCTTATGGATCTTGCTTCTCAGGGCTCTCAGTTCTTTAACCTGCTTTTTGGTAAGTTCAATTGTCATTCTGATTCTCTTCTCCTATTGTTTGTATTTATTTCCACAGTAAAACCACTGCGAATTTCTCTTACTTGCTGCAGCTGTCCAGCAGCTCACCCACGGTAATGTCGGGATTGTCGATACCGGTGAGAATGGTTCTGAGTGCATCACGGTGCAGAGCCTCGATCTGCTCCTTGGTGGAGAGCTTGACTCTGTACATATAGTTGAGGTTGAGACCGTTATCCTTGGGATCCGGTGAACAGATGGTATAAAGCGGCGTGAAATATCTGCCGAGATCATAGGTACGGAAATCGAAGTTCACTTTCTGGCCGCCCATAAAACCATCGAGATCGGTGGGAATGGGAATCCAAGAGAACATCATGCAGGCAGGGCCCTGAATCAGGCTGTAATTGTACATTTCTCTGGAGACATCACGGGCGGTAATATAGGGATAGTCAGTGTGACGGTAAAGCTGCGTTCTGACGCTGGTGTATTCATGGAGTCCCTCCATGAAAGTGGCCGTCTCGGGAATAATGGTGCGAACCTGAACAGGCTGAACGAGACAGCCGCTCATGTTTTTCTCTTTCAGGGTTGCTCTCTTGGAGCAGGTTGCCATCATGAAAACATCGGGTGTTCTGTAGTTGATGGCGGAGCAATGAATCCGAAGTCCCATCATGAAGAGGCTTTCCGGCGCAATGCTGTTCTTGCGGCAGAAATCATAGATCTTCTGCGTCTGCTCCGGACCGATGTGACCGGTGATCATGTTGCACTTGTCATAAAGGGGATTATAGGCGGCAGGAACCCGGAGATTGGGATTCTTCTTTTTTATTCTCATCTTCTCAAGGAAAGCCGGGCCGTGAACGGCGGCATAGATCGGCTCTCCGCCCTTTGCGAAGTATTCCTTATAGAATTCCTCGTGCTTTTTCATCTTTTCGGTGTTTTTCTGAAGCTCCAGTTCTTTCTGAACATACTGCTCATAGGAATCCAGCGGCTTGGGCATAGGCTGACCGTATTTCAGAGATCTGTAAACCGAAAGCAGATCCAGGTAAAAGATCATAACGCCCAGAGCATCCATATTCAGATGGCTGACATTGAAATAAATGCCATTGTTGCCGTCGGCGGTTTTAAAGAAATAGATTCTGAAATTATCGCCCTTGTCAAACCTGACAGGGATCTGAGCATCCTTGCTGAAAAACGCATCTTGCTCCTCTTTGCTGCGGAAATACTTGCAGGGAACCTTGGACATTTTCATCGTCGGCAGGAAATACTGCTTCATCTGCTTGTCCGCCTTGGTGAACTGAATACGCAGGCTGTCATTTCTCTCAAGCTCAATATTAAATGCCTTGGTCAGCAAATCAAAATCAAGGTCGAGATCCGTGGAAAATGAGGTGGGAATCTGTGTAAGCTGCTTACTGAAGCTATACTTGACCATCAGATACATGGTCTGCTGTGAAGGAATCAGATCATACAGCTTTTCCGTATTTTTCTTCTTCATATTCAACACTTCTTTCATGGTATATTGTTGTGAACCGGTAAAAGCCGGTATAGATTCCACTGTCATATTTTAACTATTATATAATATCAAAATACGCTCACCATGTCAATCGTTTTGCATCAAAAAAATTCTTACACAGTGTAACAATACATTTGTCGGTTTTTTTTGTTTCTTTTTCCACAGAGTCCGCTTAAGCTCCGCACCGAAAACGGGGAGAAGCGATTCTCGTCCGAGGCAAGCCCTCTCATCAGCGCACCGTCCGGTTATTCGATAGCGTCCGCCTCGACGTCAAGGCCGAGGATATCGGCAGCTGAACCGCTGTCGATGGCCTCCACGCCCTTGAGCTTGCGCTGAATGATGTCGTTTCTCTTCTGCGCGTCGTCAAGGCTGTTGCCGGCCTCGGTGATCTTCTTTCTTGCCTTTTCCAGCAGCAGACCGAACTTATCATACTGCACCTTGGCGGCGGCAAGCACCACGCGGACCTCCTTGGCTTTTTCGTTGATGGCCATGGCCTTGAAGCCCACAGCCAGAGAATTCAGCAGAGCCGTGATGGTTCCCGGCCCGGCGATCATAACGGAAAACTCGCTCTGACAGCGTTCAGCCAGACCGTTCTTGGAGGAAATCACCTCGCTGTAAAGCCCCTCGGTGGCAAGATACATGATGGCAAAGGGCGTTGTGAAAGGCTCGTTGATATATTTTTTGATCTCTTTGGCCTGCAAAAGAATGGTGCTTTCCAGGGCTTTGCGCTCACTTTCCACAGCGGCCGCATCTCCCCTGTCGGCGGCGTCACATAGACGGATATAGCTTTCCACAGGAAACTTGGAGTCAATCGGCAGATAAGTGATGGCGCTCTTGTCATCACCGGAGGGAATCTTGACGGCAAACTCCACAATATTGCGCGAGGCAGGGTTGGTCATAACATTTTTCTCAAACATGCCGGGAATGGTCTGATCCAGCAGTCCCTCCAGCTGAACCTCTGCCCAGGTTCCTCTTGCCTTGACATTGGTCAGGATTCGGTTCAGGGAAGTGACATTTTCCGTCACACCCGATGAAAGTATTTTCATTTCTCCCAGCGATTTATAAACATTTTCCAGCTGCTCACTGACGGTTTTAAAGGAAGAATCCAGGCGTTTCGTCAGGGTTTCGCTGAGCTTCTCGTCAACGGTGACACGCATCTGCTCCAGCTTTTCTTCATTGCCGCGCCTCATTTCCAGCAGCTTCTGCGAGATCATTTCGGACATTTTCATGTTAAAGCGGTAGGTATCCCCATTGAGCTTGTCCAGACGCACGGTCATGGCCTCCATGGCCGCTGACAGTTCCTTTCTCTGCTCACTCTGATGGCTGGCGTTTTCCATGCGGCTCTTGCTGAATTCATCACGCAACCCCGCCGAAAGAGAAGCGCTTTGCTGTTCATTTCTCTTGGCCAGCTCACCGAGTTCTCTCTCCAGTGCCTGCTGCGACGACAAAAGATTATCATATTCTTTTGCGTTATTCCTCTTCAGCACAATAAACACAAGTGCCGTGCATATAATAAGTAGTATAAGAATAATTATTGATAAAATGATTAAAATTAATGAAGAATCCATTGCGAATACCCCTTTCAACGCTTACATTTCATTATATCAAATAAACCGCCCAAGTTTATTTCTGTTTTGATTATTAGAACACATTTATAAGATAAGGATTGAAAAATGATGTTAAAAAAAGCGATTGCCGTCATTCTGACCGTTTCTGCTCTGCTTTTCTGCCTGTCCTCCTGCGGCGAGGTCAAGGGCAGTGAAGCGGCTTTTATCATTCCCATTGACAAAGACCCCGAATACCTGGATCCGCAGATTATCTCCGATCCCGGCGCAAAAAACATTATCGCCAACTGCTTCGAGGGTCTTGTCACCCTCGCCGACGACGGCAGCATTGCGCCCGGTTGTGCCGAGAGCTGGCAGATTTCCGCTGACGGGCTTACCTATACATTCAAACTGAGAGACAAACTCAAATGGCGCGTGAGCACCTATGCCGGTGCGGTGATCGATCCCGATTACAAAGACACCTATGATTCGAGCATTACCTCCGAAGATTTTCTCTTCGGCCTGCGAAGAGCACTGCTTCCGGAAACGAAATCCCCCGGTGCCCCGGCGCTTTTCAGCATTCAAAACGCAAAAGAGGTTTATCGGGGTCAGATGAATCCGGACCGACTCGGTATATCCGCACCGGATAAAGACACCCTCATCATCACCCTGGAGCACCGGGATCCTGATTTTCTTTATACCCTTCTCGAACCGGCCTGTATGCCCTGCGACGAGGTGTTTTTTGAAGCTACGGCAGGAAGATACGGCCTTTCCACAAAATATCTGCTTTATAACGGGCCTTTCTATATCAACAACTGGACGGACGACACCTCTGTCACGGCCAGAAAAAACGAAGCCTATTATGACAAAGACAGTGTCATGCCGCGTTCTCTCTATTTTTCCATCAATAATGAACAGGACACCCGGCTTGACAAGCTCAAGGACAAGATTTACACCGTGGCGCCGCTGACGAAGGATCAGGCGCAGACACTCTCCTCATCAAAAAAATACACAGTGACGGAATCTGACAGCGCCGTGCTGTCCCTGATTTTCAACAGCAAAGACGAAACGCTGAAAAATCCCAGCATCAGACAAGCCCTCGTTTCCTGCTTCGACTATGAGGCGCTGACAGAGATTTACGGCACCAGAGACGCCCGGGGCGTTCTGCCTCAAAGTTCGGTTTCCGGCGGAAAAAGCTACCGGTCGGCGGCAAAAGCGATCTTGCCCGGCAGTGTCAGCGATCCCAAGGCACTGCTGGAAAAAGGGCTCAAGGAGCTGAAAAAAAGCGACATCGAACTGTCTATTCTCTGTAGCAAAGAAAACGAGGCTCCCGTCCGACGCCTCATGCAGTCGTGGCAGGCGATTTTCGGCGTGAAATTCAATGTTTTTGTTGAAGCGGTTCAGGAAGGCGAGCTTACCGCCCGCGTCAAGTCTTTGAATTATCAGATCGCTCTGTTCCCCGTTTCCTACGGCGGCAACACCGCTTTCAGCGGTTTGCTGCGCTTCACCTCCGGCGGCGCCGGAAACATCATCGGTCTCGGCACTGAGAAATATGACACCCTGGTGGAGAACATCAAAAGCGCCGACGGCGCAGCTGCCACCATAACAGCGGCAGAAAAAGCAGAAAGCTATCTGGTCAAGGGCGCACTGATTCTGCCCCTTTATCAGCAGAAAACCTACTACGGCACCCGAAGCTCTGTCAGCAATCTCCGCTACAACCTCACGGGAGACATCGTCTATTTCAAATACGCGCTTTCACAATAAACCGATCGGGTTGGCTCATTCATGGAGAAAAATCCTCATGTCAATTCTGAGCCAGCCCTCTTTTTTCTCTTTGGCGCTCACCTTTCCGAAAAGCAGCTTGCCGGCGTCCATCAGTCGCGCAAAGACCGGATTGTCTTTGCGCGGCACATAACCAATTTTGATGCCGTCGCCATTAAGTACCGCAATGGCCATTTTGTCATGGAGATTTTCCGGCTCCCGTAGAAAAGTCAGTCGGTCATCGGTCTGAATATGAGGCTCCAGTTCGTCTATTCCCTCGATGTGGGAGGTGCCGGCCACGAAACTGTCGAAAAGGAAAATGTCCCTTGCAAAGGGCTGTGGCAGGGTCAGTCCTCCCCCGTGAAGCAGACTGAGGAGCTCACTTTTCTCACCGGTTATCATTTCGTTCATAGGCTCACCTCATTAATTCTTCGATCTGGTTTTTCAGATAAGTTTCCCGTTCTTCCAGTGCGGCGATCGTGTCTTCGATCTCCGCCTTTCTTTTTGCCTTTTGGCTTTCATCGGCAATGAACTCCCTGACACGATAGGGGTAGTCCGACTGGATTGCGCGGATATTTTTCTGAAGCAAGGCAAGGGTTTTCCTCAGGCGCCGGATTTCAGCCGTCAGACTGTCCTCGGCGCCGGTCTCATCAGTAGTCGGTTGTTCTTCCCTGACCACGGTATGAATCAGCTCCAGGCTCGCCAGATCGCCGTTTTCATAGGCGTTCACAGCCGCTTGCAGTAAGCCAATCTGCTCGGGTGTACTCTGTGGGTGAAGATCCGGGTGCAAGGATTTGATAATCGCCCGATAGAGCTTTTTGGCTTTTTTCATTTCTTCCTCACTGAGCACCTCACAGAGATTGCGTTTTTTCGCCGCGTCTAACTTCTCCTTTTGCTCCCGGAGCTGACGGCGATACTCGGCGAACTCTTCGTCCAGCTTTTTCTCGATGTGTTCCTCATCGACTGCACAGCCGCGGTTTTTCACTGCTCGAATCATTTCTAACTTTCGCTTGAGGCGCATAACCTGACAGTAAAGCCCATAAGCTTTTTGCTCCGCCTCACCGAAAGCAAGGAGATAGAGCATTTCGATATTCGGGCACTGCACGAGCAGAAGGTCATCTCTTTCCAGCAAGAGCATGGAAACTTCCGTTTCCAGACACTTTCTTTCGTTCTGAAGCGCAAGAATATGGGGTGACAGGATCATACCACTTTCCTCTGATCTTTCCTGCACGGTTATCGCTCCTTTCCTCAAAAATGGATTTATCGATATACCTGTATTATAACACAAGTACAGTCCAAAAAATCGGACTGTCAACGAGAAGTATGGGCAGTAACTGCGAGTGAGCAAAAACGCCGAAGGCGCAGGTTTCGTCAAAACGAAACCTGCGCCCTTTCTTATGCCTTTATCGCCCGATCCGGGGAATTAGGCAAGCTCTGCGAAATACTTAATGGTACGAACCATCTGGCTGGTGTAGGAGTTCTCGTTGTCATACCATGCAACAACCTGAACCTGATAGAGACCGTCGCTGATCTTGGTAACCATTGTCTGGGTTGCATCGAAGAGTGAACCGTATCTGATGCCGACAATATCGGAGGATACCAGGGGCTCCTCAGTGTAGCCAAAGCTCTCGGAGGAAGCAGCCTTCATGGCAGCGTTGATGCCGTCAACGGTTACATCGTCAGCCTTAACAACAGCAACGAGGATGGTGGTGGAACCGGTGGGAGTGGGAACTCTCTGAGCAGAACCGATGAGTTTGCCGTTGAGCTCGGGAATAACAAGGCCGATAGCCTTGGCAGCACCTGTTGAGTTGGGAACGATGTTAGCAGCAGCAGCGCGAGCTCTTCTCAGGTCGCCCTTTCTGTGAGGACCGTCAAGAACCATCTGATCACCGGTGTAAGCATGAACGGTGGTCATGATACCGCTCTGGATGGGAGCATAATCGTTGAGAGCCTTAGCCATGGGAGCAAGGCAGTTTGTGGTGCAGGAAGCTGCGGAAATGATCTTATCCTCTGTGGTGAGGGTCTTCTCGTTAACGCTGTAAACGATGGTGGGAAGGTCGTTGCCTGCGGGGGCAGAGATAACTACCTTCTTAGCGCCGGCGTCAAGATGAGCCTTTGCCTTATCCTTGGAGCAGAAGAAGCCTGTGCACTCCAGAACAACATCAACACCGATCTCGCCCCAGGGGAGCTCTGCGGGGTTGGGATTGGCATAAATGGTGATTTCCTTGCCGTCAACTGTGATGGAGTTTTCGCCGGCAACTACCTCATGGCCTTCGTATCTGCCCTGAGCTGTATCGTACTTGAGAAGGTGAGCGAGCATCTTGGGGCTGGTGAGGTCGTTGATGGCAACAACTTCATAACCCTCAGCGTCAAACATCTGTCTGAAAGCAAGACGACCGATGCGGCCGAAACCGTTAATTGCAACTTTTACTGACATAATTTTTACCTCCAATGATTCATTGAAAAATTATAAATTTTCTTGTATATAATAGCCCATTTGGTCGGATTTTTCAACCTTTTTTTCGAGTTTTTTCCTTCTGAAAGAAAGTTTTGTAATTCTTAACAAAATCTACCGAAGTTCCGACGGAAAGTGTGCAATACTGACTAAAATCAATCGCCGTTTTGTTCATCAAGGCTGAGATAAAAGCCCGGTATAAACTCCCGGATAAAGACCTCTGCCTCGGGCAGTTCCATTTTTTCGATGGACTTTTTGGTGCTTTCGAGAGCCTTGCCGAATTCATTATTGCCGGCCTTTTGCTCTTCTATACATTTGATCAGCGCGGATATTTTATCCGCCGCCTTGACGATTTTCCACAGATATTCATCCTCCGGCGCCTGAAAGAAAGCACTGCGGTAATAGTCCTGCATATCCTCCGGCAGCATGGAAAGCAGTCTCTCGCTGGCCATGTCCTCCACCTTGGCGAAGGCTTCTCTCATTCCGCTGCTGTGATATTTCACAGGCGTAGGCATGTCGCCGGTGATGATCTCGTTCATATCGTGATACAGCCCCAGAAAGGCCGCCTTTTCCGCGTTGAGTTTACCGCCGAAGCGCAGGTTGCTGATGACCGCCAGTGCGTGGGCTATGACGGCAACATCATTGCTGTGCTCGCTGATGTTTTCGCTTTGGGTGTTTCGCATGAGTGCCCAGCGGTTGATATATTTCATTCTGGAATGCATGGCAAAAAAGTTATAGCTCATTCTTTTCTCCTTCACTGTACTGCCGTCTGCTTTTTCTTGGATATGGTGTAGTCAACACCGATGCCTGCAGCGATGGTAAAGGGATCCTCCTTAGAGGGATCCCAGACATAGAGATAGGCCACAGCGGTCTGCTTGCCGTACCAGGTCTTGTAAGGGTGAATAATGTAGAAAAGTCCGTTGCCCACATAGTCCATTCCCCTGGCACCATTGAGGGCATACCAGCCGTAAATACCCGTCTTCTTGTCATAATTGCCGTCCTGATAAAGGGTCAGCACCCACTGCTCGTCTTTTTCCGGCTGACCTTTCAGCGCCTGTTTTTTCGGCGCCACATCACCGTCAATGATAAACAGCGTATATTTCTGAAAGCTGTCCTTTGTGGTGGGATAAACATTCATCAGCCAGAGATTCAGCTCACGGAAATAGGCCATAGTCTGCACACCGTAATTGGTGGTGCCGGTATAGACGAAGTATTTGCCGTTGTGCTTTTCCGGGCCCACATGGTGAGGCTCGGAAAAATCGAGAGGCTGCGCATATTCTTTCCACCAGTTTCTGACGTCATACTGCAAAAGAATCTGATAATCGTTGTCATTTCTCTCGTTCTGTGGCGTGGTGCCGCAGGAAACGGTGAGATAGTTGCCCTTTCCGGTTTTAAAGGAGGGGCCGAAGCACATGGCATCGGTGCCGGAAACGCCGTACCGCCGGCTGTAGGTTTTCTCTCCGATTTCCACCTTGGCGGTGAAATCCGACCACACCTGAGGAAGATGCACCGTCCGGATCAGCTTGCATTTCTCCGCGTCCAATCCGCTTTTATTGAGCTTTGCCACATTGATGATCGCCACATAAAGGGCTGTTTTTCCCGGCGGATTCAGAGACGCATAGACCATCCCGTCGCTTTCGTTGTAGCAAATATCGCCCAGATGTCCCTCGATGTTTTCGATGGCGCCCACCACATTTCCCTCCAGGTCGCACTTGACAAAAACATTGGTATAGGAATAATAAATAAAACCGTTTATGGAATCAATAGCAATGCCCTGACAGTGCTTGATATCCCAGGAACCGCTGGCAAGGGAGAGAGGCATATAGTCAATGATGGAGAAATCCTGAAACTCAATGACCGGAACAGCCGTGGTAGCGACGGGCTTTTTCTTTTTTGTCGTCGCCGTGGTATCGGCAGTCGTCGCTTCCTCGGTGGTTGCCGCCGTCGTTGTAACAGCGCCTTTATCCAAAGGCAGATTACCGTTTTTCAGATGTAGTCCGAAAAACGCCGCCCCGATGATGATCAATATCGCTGCTGCCGCCAGTGCAATACGGCTTAGGATTTTCTTCATGGCTGCTCCTTATCAATCAATATTCTCACGGAATCGTTCCTTCCCGTTCAGAGAGAAAAGAAGCGGAAACTGCCGCTGACAGTGCCCCGCTTCTGCTTTCAGTGAGATCATCCTGCCGGACGAAACTGAAATATTATTCGATGATGTCGCCTTCCATGCCGGGTGCGCATGATGCGGCATTACTTTCGTCTGTGTCGATGTGCATGGCAAGGGCATAGGACGGGCTGACTCTGACCACAACATCACCGAAAATCAGGGCGCGTCCGTCGCTGTCAACCTTAACAGAAACGATCTGCTTGTCACACAGGCCGTATTTTTCAGCGTCGGCAGGCGTCATATGTATATGTCTTTTGGCAATGATCACGCCGTCCTTGAGCTCAATCTCACCCTTGGGACCGACGAGCTTGCAGCCTGCACTGCCCTCCAGATCGCCGGATTCGCGAATGGGAGCCTTGACGCCGATGGAACGGGCGTCGCCGGCGGAAAGCTCAACCTGTGTTTCCGGACGGACGGGTCCGAGAATGGAAACAGCAGGGAAGCTGCTCTTGGGGCCGATGACCTGCACTCTTTCCTCACAGGCATACTGACCGGGCTGAGAAAGATCCTTTTTTTTGGTCAGCTCATATCCCTCTCCGAAGAGAATATCCAGAACTCGGCGGCTGACATGCACATGTCTTGCGGATGTTTCGATTAAAACGGGCTTATTCATAAATATTATCCTCCCAATAATAAATAATATATTTTCGTACTGTATTTTACAACATTATTCGCTGAAATTCAACCTTGCCAAAGGATTTTTTGCATTAAGTTTAAATTTTTGCTCATCTATGTGCCGAAAAAATCCAGGGAATGGCTTAGGCCATTCCCTGGAAAATCTTATAATCAGAAGAAAATCGAAAGCACAAGACCGTACCAGCCCAGTTTAAAGAACAGGGCGATGATCCTTGCAGCGAGCAGCACACCGATACCGGCCTTGATGATCATGGTGTTTTCGGCTTCGGAAATGCCCTGCCATGAGAAAGAAACATCCTTGCCGTTGCGGCAGTAAGCGTCGATTCCCATGTCGGACTTGCTGGCACACTTGGTAAAGCCGCAGTCTCTGAGACCGTCAGCGAAAAGCGTAGCCATTTGTTCATCGCGGAAAGTGAGCGTTGCTTCGATTCTCAGCTCGTCTGCCGGCTCATACTGTCTGAGGGTACCGGGAACAAAGCCGGTGCACCACCAATATTCTTCAACAGGGCGCTTGAACAGGAGCTTATACTGCTGGGGCGTGTCGCCCTCTTTTTCCTGATGATAAACGCTCATATCCATCACCGGCCAGTATTTCCTTGAGGCGGCAGGATAAAGGGTGAAGGGATCGGACTTCAGGCCGTCCTCATCTCGGTTGTATATGCCGATTTCACCGCCGTAAAGAACACCGTACTGACCTTTCCAAAGCTGAACCAGAAAGTCTCTTTCGTCATAATTGAAGAACACACGGATATAGTCGTATTCCATTCCCACATAGGGCGCCACATAGTCATAGACCCGGGCAAAACCGAAGTTCTTCTGCCACGACGCCTTATCGTTGGCATAATAATAGTTGTAATCATAGCTGTACTGATAGGAAAGCACATCGTTGGTTTCGAGATAGGAATGGACAATATTTTCCTTGTTGACCGCTTTCATGGGGAAAGTGGCGGAAACCTCCTGTCCGTCAACCTTGGCCGAAGCCGTGATCACAAAATCGCCGAGAGCCTTGCCCTTGACAAGACCGTTGCTGTTGACAGTGGCCACACTTTCATCGGAAGAAGACCAGTAAATCTTGGGATGGCTTTCCGTTCCCGTAACCTCTGCCTTGAGCAGTACACTCTGACCCACGCCGACATTCATGCCCCGGGAAGAAATCACCATTTCATAGTCACCCGCTGCTGAGCACATCATGACGCCCAGACTGAGAATCAGCGCAAGAACAAAAAAGAAGGCTGAATTTTTGATTGCTTTTTTCATCATGCTAAACCCCCTACTTGTGATGAAAATTTTAAATTTGTGTTAACAGATCAATAATACCACAGTTGAAAATTCATTGCAACTGTTTTGCAGAGATTTTGAAGGATTTTCAATGTTTTTTTACAATTCTCGGTCCTTATGGTGTTTTTTTCTACGACACTTTGTGCTATAATCAGCAGTAAGAAGCGTTGATACTTTGCAAGGGAGCGAAAAAAATGACGGTCAGTGAACACGAGAAACTGAAAAGCACCTGCATGGGATGCCGGAAATGTCCCCTTTTCAGCACCAGGACAAATGTTGTTTTTGCCTGCGGCAATCCCGAGGCCAAAATCATGTTCGTCGGCGAGGGGCCCGGTGAGCAGGAGGACAAAACCGGTGAACCCTTTGTGGGCAAAAGCGGCCAGCTCCTTGACAAATATCTGAAGCTGATCGACTTAGACAGACGCACCAATATCTATATCACCAATATCGTCAAATGCCGTCCGCCCCGCAACCGGGATCCGGAGCCTCAGGAACAGGAGATATGCATCGACTATCTCCGCGGACAGGTTCGCGCCATCCGGCCGAAAATCATCGTCTGTCTCGGCAGAATCGCCGCCCAGAAGCTGATCTCTCCGACTTTCCGCGTCAGCGCCGATCACGGCAAATTCACCGAAAAGGGCGGCATCATCTTTATGGCGACCTTTCACCCCTCAGCTCTGCTGCGCAACGAGAGCAACAAGCCCCTGGCCCTGGCTGACTTTCAGGTGCTCAGAGAAAAGATCCGGGAGCTGGATCTTCTCAACGGGAGCTAAAAGAATGATCCCCGGTATTTCTGCCGACAGGCAGGAAAATACCGGGGATTTTGTTTCAAGACCGGCGTCTGACGGATCAGGCTTTCTTTTTCGTCAGCTTCGCTTTCAGGGTTTCCAGTACCTTTTCAAAAATCGGATATGCGAATTTCGCAACCAGTACGGCAACGAGTGCATAAACAATACCGACGATCATACCGCCGATGACATCGGTGCAGTAATGAACTTCGACATAAATTCTTGAAAAGCCCATCAGCACGGCAAAAACCGTGGTGGGAATGCCGATCTTCCTGTCATACCAGAGCACGGCGATGGCAGCGGCAAAAGCCGATGAGGTGTGACCCGACGGGAAAGAATAGCTGCTGGGAACCTTAATTCCGAACTCCGGGAATTTATAAGTCTCAAACCACCAGGCATACTGCTGGGGATCCAGATTAAAGGGACGGGGTCTGGCAAAGATATCTTTCAGCACCAGGTTATTCAGCACCACCATAATGACCAGAGCAGCCAGAACCGTAAAGCCGACCTTACGGTACTTTTTGGTACAAAGCAGAACCAGACCCATGGCAATGAAGATGATGCCCTCCTCGCCCAGGGTGGTGATCGTCACCATTATGGCTGTCAGAATGGGGTTCTGGATGCTCTGCACCCACTGAAAAACACTCAGGTCAAAATGCAAAAACGAATCAAAAACAGCGCTCATTTTTTCTTTATCCTCCTTTCGTAATAAATGTATATGTCAGCCGACCGGATAACGGAACCGAAACAAAGGATTTCCGTTACCCTTAGCATAAGACCGATTTCACCACACCGACCGGAAAGAGAGATCGAATGTTCCCTTTTCCACGGTGATAACGCAGTATCTTCCGTCGCAGAGTGCGCCGGGATTGACGGCGCAGACGCCTGTCACCGGATCGTGATACATGCCGTGGCGGTGGGTGTGACCGTAAAGCGCCACCTGTGCCATGACGCCGGTAGCCTTGTCAAGCAGAGAAGTAAGCGTATAGCGCACATCAAAAAGGTGGCCGTGGCAGGCCATGAATGTGACGCCGTCAATATGTTGATAGGCCTCGCTTTCCTGCGAAAAGCCAAAATCGTTATTGCCCCGGACAAAGACATATTGCTTTTCCGGATAGAGCTCCGGTAAAGTCAGCGCCTCTTTCAGACCGTCACCGAGACAGAAAACCCTTTCACAGTCCTTTTCTTTGTTCATCATAATTGTCATCAGATCTTTTCTGCCGTGACTATCCGAAAAGACGAGAACTTTCATTCATAATTCACCTGCCCGAAGCATAGAGTTTAACAAAGATAATATAGCACAAGTCAGGTGATTTTTCAATGGCAAACGAAACAAATCTTTCCGGTGATCAGATTAACTCCATCATGAATCAAATGAAAAACGAGCAGGATTCCGACGGGGAAAAGCTCGACAGACTGATGCGGGACAACCTCAGCGACGACCAGCGGCAGGCTGTTATGAATATCATTTCCGACGAAGAGAGGCTACGTCAGATCCTTTCCTCTCCGGTGGCCAAAAAGTTCCTGGAGCGTTTGGCCAAAAGGGGTGAATGACAAACCAATGGATCCGGGTTCACTGAATATCCATGACATCGAGAAAATCATTTCCTCCATGAATCCCGGCGACATTCAGCAGCTTCAGGATATGGCGGCAGCTTTTTTCGCCCCCGGAGACAACGGCAGCGAAAAAAGCAAGAAAAACACCGGTAAATCTCCTCAGGATACGGAGCCAAGCCTGGATCTGGAAACCGTGAACCGGATCATGCGTATCATCAACAAGCTGAAATCCCAGCCGCCGGATCCGCGCTGTCAGCTCATTGCGGCGCTCAAGCCCATGCTGTCGCCGCCGCGGCAAAAAAAAGCCGATGAGGCCATCAATATTCTGCACATGATGCAGGCTCTGCCTATGATCAAAGAGCTTTTCTGAAAAAAGGAGTGAGGTGAGATGAGAGATTTTTGGTATAAGGGAGAAAACAGCAGACCGTCTCCTCAGCCGGGCAGCAACTTTCCTTTTTCTTTTCTCTCTCAGCTCGACAAAGACGCCGTCCTGATCCTGACGCTGATCACTCTGCTGCGCAGAGAAAAAGCCGACGAGGGACTGATCATGGCGCTGATGTATATCCTCACTTGACAAAGCAAGCAATTCGTACTAAGATATACGAAGATCAAAAAACGAAAGGAAGTATCACTATGCAATACAGCTACAAGCCCAAGGGCGTTTGCTCCCGAGGCATTAGTTTTGAAATCGTCGACGGAAAGGTCAGAAACATTCAGTTCGCCGGCGGCTGCTCCGGCAACACACAGGGCGTCGCTGCCCTGGCGGACGGCATGACAGCGGAAGAGGTCATCGCTAAGCTCTCCGGCATACGCTGCGGCTTCAAGGGCACTTCCTGCCCCGATCAGTTGGCCAAGGCTGTCAAGGAAGCCACGGAGTAATCCCGTCTGCTTTCTGTCATTTTACGCCGACTGAATTACAATGCTGTGACTTTTGACTTACAAATCCGTCACAGATGGCACAACGAAAAGAAAAAATGGGGCTGTCTCAGTGCGACAGCCCCACTTCATTTATACTTTGAAAATCGTTACGCTCTCAAACTTCTCGCCCTTTTGGAAGGTGCACTGCGGAAACTCCGGATGATTCGGCGTATCGGGATAAAACTGCGTCTCCAAGCAAAAACCGTAATGCTTCTGCAAAGCGATTCCGTCCTTTCCCATTTCACTTCCGTCCAGGAAGTTAGCAACATAAAGCTGCACGCCCGGCATATCACTCATAACCTCCAGCTTTCTTCCGCTTTTTTCGTCGCTGACCTTAGCCACCGGGCGGAGCTGACCGCTTTCGCCGCTGACGCAGAAATTATGGTCGTAACCGCGGCACTTGATGAGCTGGGGATCATCTGCCCCGATGTCTTGGCCAATCTTTTTCGGCTGTGTGAAGTCAAAGGCAGTGCCTTTCACGCTGCGGATCTCTCCTGTTGGTATGTCATCCTCATCGGTGGGAGTGAAATATTCACAGTTGAGCATCAGTTCATGATCGAGGACATCGCCGTTGGCCGTTGTGCCGAGATTGAAATAGGCATGGTTGGTCATGTTGATCACGGTCTCTCTGTCGGGAACGGCACGGTAACGGATCTCCAGCTCGTTGCGGTCGGTGAGAAGATAAGTCACCGTCACATCCACATTGCCGGGGAATCCCTCTTTTCCGTCGGGACTGTGATAGGAAAACTCAACAGCGTTGTCATCGATGATAATGGCTTTCCAGATAGCACTGCTGAATTCACCGCCGCCGTGGAGACAAGTCTTGCCGTTTTCGTTTTTCGTCAGGTCATACTCTTTGCCGGAAAGTGTAAACTTTCCGCCGCCGATCCGGTTGGCATACTGACCGATGATCTCACCGGTATAAGTACCCGAAGCGAGATGGCCCGCAATGCTGTCGAAACCCATAATGATATCGCCCATATTTCCGTCTCTGTCCGGACAGACGAAGGAATTGAGAGTGGCACCTCTTGTGATAATACCTGCGGAAACCTCGTTGTTATTGGTGATGGTGAAAAGATGAACCGGTGTTCCGTCAGGCAGGTGATCGTAAAGTGTTTTAACTACGCTCATAATGATATCCTTTCCGGTATATAAATTTTTCCTTTTTATTTTAGCATAGTTTTTTTGGTTTGTAAATTGTTTTCTTTCACGGACACAGGTTGCATATTTCACGAAAAAAAGCTATAATGGGACAAAACAGTATTTTCTGAAAATCACGCGTGAAAATTCTGCGATTTTGTCTAAAAAAACAGAGGTGAAAAAATGATACTTTGCTATAATAAACCCGCCAACATGAGCTATCTCGGCTGGGAGACCGAGGCTCTCCCCCTGGGCAACGGAAAAATCGGCGCAAAGGTTTTCGGCGGCGTGGAATGTGAACTCATCCACTTCAATGAGAAAACCCTCTGGTCCGGCGGCAGTGAGGTACCCGGCTGGTGCGCCGGCATCAAGAACACCGACAAGGGCGCCGCGCTGAAAAAAATCCAGCGCTTGCTGGACGAGGGTCAAGACAAGCAGGCCACCGCCGCCATGAGTGAGCTGGAGGGCGATATGGCCGGTTTCGGAAACTATCAGTCCTTCGGC